>JADGDM010000067.1 GCA_016744905.1 Sulfurimonadaceae bacterium
CGTCAGCAGTAGCAAGCTACTCTGTTACCGTTCGACTTGCATGTGTTAAGCACGCCGCCAGCGTTCATTCTGAGCCAGGATCAAACTCTCCATAATTGTTGGTCTCTTTGGAATCGAACAAGTCCGATTCCAATTCCTCGCACTAAAGCTTTGAAGTAAACTTCAAGACTAAGTTTAAGTAGATTCCATATATGTAAAGACTACCGAAGTAGATTACTGATCTTATGCCCAAGATTTAAAAATCATTGGCTATAAAATATATATAGTTTGTCTATTCATTTTTTGGTTATTACTAACTTCAAATGAAATAGACGGTTGTTTGTAAAAAAGTTAACTCTCTAACATTACGTTAGATGTTTCTCTTTTTAAATTGTGTCTGTTTATAAAGTTCTAAAATGATTACTCATCTTGTTTGAACTTACTTAGTTTTCAATGATCTCAAACGGCGTTACTCTCGTTCAGTAGGCTTCAACTCGAAGTCTCTGTGTCTCAATCTCTTGCGACTCATCGTTTGTGGATGGGAATTATAGGAGAAACGTTATCTAATGTCAAGAGGTTTTTAAAAGAATTTGATAATTTATTGTGAAATGTAGGAGAAAAGCCCGTTTAATGGGACTTTGTGGGGTATCATTTATCTAAGAGAATTTTCTACAGGGGTGGGCACACATGAGTGTATCCACTATATGCTTCTATACATATATTAATATTTCTATTATTCCTTATAATAATAAATCTCATAGTATCAACCATCAAACCAAATGTGGGATTATTATTTACTGTTTGTGAACAATAAGGACGTCCTAAACTGTCAAAATAAATATGGTCAGCAGTTTGATTAACAATAGTAGTCGTATTTTTATATTGACAGTTTTCAAAGCTTGACGTCACTCCAAATGCATCTTCTAAATCATTTTGCAAATTTCTACTATCAAGTACAGCACTAATTTGAGAAGCTGGAAAATCAGCTACCAATGCTGTTTTCGTTAGTGGATCAATAGCGATTGTGTCACTTGTATTATAAGCAGTTGAGGTCATATCTGGAGCATTACCATATACCCCTGCATCAGTAGGGTGGTCAGAATAAATACTATAACCTTCCTTAGTTGGATGGAATTGGAATTGCCACATTCCTCTAAACCAATTTTCAGTTGAGCTATTTGTTTGTGTTGTAGTTGCAGAATATCTATTGAGATTAGGATCAGGAATATACTTGTCATCAACCATTGCTAAGTGCTGTGTATATCGAATATGTCCTATTATTTGTTCAGCCGCATTACCTAAGTTGTCTTGTTCCATTCTTGGAAGTATTGCAGCAGACAATATACCTATTGTCACCATCACAATAATTAATTCAATCATAGTAAATGCTTTTTTCAAAATAAATTCCTTAATAATAATAAATAATTATAGCACAAGTTAAAAATATAAAGGTTATTGAATGAGTGTAGTTTTGAAAGTCAAGAGGATTATAGGAGGTGAAGAGAAGAGATTAAATCTCTTCTGCTTCAGGAACGTCATAAAGGATGTCGTCCATTGGATGTCTGTACATTGGCATTGCAAGACGTTTTTCATCAAGTACATGACCGATGAACCCGATTGAACGACCAACAATAAAGAATGCATTAAGTGTACCAGAAGCGATAAATTCATTAATTTCATCTTCTGAGTAACCTAATGCTCTCCACATATCTACCATTAAGATACCAATCGTACCATCAACGTTTAAGATAAGATTCTCTTTTTTAGATGTAGTAAGTGCTTCAACAGTTCTTGCATAATCTAAAAGTGGCGTTGAAGGAAAGTTCTCCGCTGCAAAATTCATAAGACCCGTTACACGTAAATCTGGATTTTTAAGAGATTTAATACGATGACCGATACCTGGAATTGGGATACCTTCTTTTTTCATATGACCTAAGAACTCTTTTGGAGTAAGACCATTATCATCAGCGTATTTAAAGTGTTCTGCAGCGCCATCAATAGCACCACCAAAACGTGGACCGATAGTTAAAAGACCTGTTACGAGTGATTCAACAACTGATTTACCAGCGCGTGCTGTTACTTTTGCATTGTGCGCACCAGAAACTGCTGGACCGTGATCAGCAACAGTTTTAAGTACAGTCTCAATAAAGTCTGTAGCCCATTTTGGATATTGTTTTTTGAACCATAGAAGTGAAATAACATCACCGATTCCTTTACCAGTAGCAGGAGTTGCAACACTGGAGATTGGGAAACCAGCGTAAGTACACTCTTCACCACGATCATCAGAGATAGTACAGATAAACTCTTTACTACGTCTGACAGCAGGGACAGTACTCATCTCAGGCTCAGGAATCTCAGCCAAGTTCATACCCTCAAATACTGATTTAATCATACCTGGAAGTTCATTGAATGAATTTGGTACGTGAATACCAGCTTCTCTCATAGCATTATTTTTATAATCAGCAGTTTCCATCTCACCATTTGCAGAAGCACCTGCATGGCCAAATTGAACACCTGAATCATAATATTTAGCAATTGTACCAATACACCATGCGATAACAGGCTTAGTAATCGCGCCAGATTTTATAGCTTCGATAACTTTATACTCTTCAGTACCACCAACTTCACCAAGAAGAATCATGTACTTAACAGTTGGATTTTTTTCCATTCTAAGCATGTTGTCAATAAAAACTGAACCAACAAATCTATCACCACCGATAGCTACACCCTCAGCAATACCATCAGCATTGATTGAGATAATGTTAGAAAGTTCGTTAAATAGACCCCCTGAACGCGTTACAAGTCCGCATGAACCTGCACGGTGAAGCTTAGATTGAACGATATTTGTAATAGTTCCACCAATATTTGCTACTTTGAATGCACCTGGAGTGATAGCACCAACAGTCGCAGGACCAATGATGGTTACATTTTTCTCACGTGCAGTTTGATTCATACCGCGTGCTAAACGCTCAGGAATACCTTCAGCCGTAATCATCATTGATGAAAAACCACCAATTTCTAAAGCTTCCATTGTAACATCATAAGCTGTTCTAAAAGATGCAAAGTTTAAAAGTACATCAGCTTGAGGCTGAGCAGCTTTAGCTTCTGCAGTCGTTTTAAATAGAGGAATCATAACTTCATCTGGACCAAAAAAGAATTTATCAAATTTATTTCCACTTGTAGGTGCAACAATTGCAGCAACAGATGGAGTTTTTCTCTGAATAGTATAATCGTAATCTAACATTCTTTGGATAGCAGTCTTATTGTTATTCCAAAAAATTGCTTGTGTGTCTTTTGTATATAGTTGTTCCATATTTTCCCCTTACTTCTCTAGTGCCATACGAACGATGTCAGTAACATGTGTTTCTGGTCCGTATACTTCAATGTATAAACCTAATCTATCAGCAGCTTCTTTAATATCTTTTAAACCTTTTTCATAGTTTGGTCCACCACGTCTAACATAGATTTTAAGATCAACCGCTTTCATTTTCTCAGCGTATACGTCAAATGCTTGAATAATACCTGTAAATGTTTTTGCAACATCAGTAAAGTTAGCAATAGCTCCACCAATGATCATAACTTTACCACGACCTTGAGGATCTTTCTCTCTAGTCATTAAGTCAAGTAATGTTTCAGCATAAAACTTAGTTTCTCCAGTAGTTGGACCACCTGAGTATTCACCATAATTAGCTAAATCATCAATTCCAGCCATATCAGCAATAGTATCTGCATAAACAACAGAAGCACCACCGCCAGCAACCATAGTCCAGATTCTAGCTTCTGGTTTAAGTAGTGTTAATTTAAGTGAAGCACCTGTTTTAGCATCTGCTTCTTCAACAGCTTCAACTTCTGGAGACTTCGCTTCCATACCAAATGCAGTAGGGTACTCAACGTCGCCCCACTCTTCTACCATCATAAATCCAGCAGTATCATCAAGTTTAGCAACCATATCTAATAATTCAATTTTGCTACCTTGCATAACAAAAGGATTAATTTCAAGATACGCAAAATTTAGTTCACGGTATGCTTTAAAGAAACCGATACAAAACTCAGCAAATTGCGCCTTGTTTTTTTCTGCTACATCTTTAGGAACGTTAGCACGAATTTTTTCAGCAATCTCATCTTCAGTTGCAGTAATAGGGAATGCTACTTCAATAACTTTTGCATCCCAATTTTGCTCAATCGCAATACCACCTTCTGCAGACATATAGATAACATCATTGTCACCCACACATGTAGCAGAAACATAGTACTCTTCAGATTGTTCATGCGGAGTAAATGGCTCAACAATAAAGTTAGTTAATTTATCTACAGATGGTTCACCAGAAGGTTTATCATTCTCATCAAATGAGAAATAAACACTCTGATCGCCAGTAGATTTTTCATCGATCCAAGAAGCAGCTTTAGCTAAAGATACATCACCTGGTTTAGCATCTCTAAAAAGAACTAAATCATTCATACCACGCTTACCAAATAACATATCCGGTTTTGCAACTAATGTTTTTTCATTTAACCAAGACGCAGTTTTTGCAACCTCGTTCAGTTCTGATCCATTTTGAACCATTACTGTTTCATATGCATAAGTAAAGTCTGGAAAATATTTATTCCAGTGCTTTGCTAAAATTGACTTTGCGTCATATTCTCTAATCGCTTTTTGAGCCATTGCCACTCCTTAATTGAATAATAAATTGAAGTAGCATTATATCATTCTCTGTCTTGAAAATATCTTCTAATGATATTTATCAAAATATGAGAAGTTTAGATGTTACTATATTCTACACTTCTACTGTATATTATCTTACCTTTGTAACCTATAGTTACTTTTTCTAGATTTTTACCCCTATTATTTACTAATTCAATGTTGTTACATTTAGTGACACCATAAAATTCAACTCTTTTTTGTAATCCACTATCATTCAAATTAACACACTGTATGTTTTTACTCAGTAATGTATAAGACAACTCTTTTGCAAGATGAGATTTGTAAGCAAAATTATTTCTTGGATTATCTAGCACTAGATATAGATATTGATTAAAAAAAACAATTATAAAATTAAATATTAGTAATGAGAGAGACAAAGTAAATAAGAATCGGTAGCGTCTTCTAAACCTACGAAGTCTAATTCTATAGGTTGTAAAAAATGTTTGCGCTGTTAAAGGAAAGGCTAAAACTAAATATGGAGCAAATATTTCCAATGGTATATTTTGTCTAAAGGAGAGTAGTAAAGAGAGACTCAGCGCGCTGGCACTAAGAAACCATAAGAGATCTAATTCTTTTATAATAAGTCGATGATAAAGCACATAAAAAATATAAAGAAAAATAACAGGTGAAAATATAAATAGATAAATCCCAAATATATCTAAAAAGTGACCTGTTGGTGTGCCTGTTGTATCAAAGCTGAACATAAACATACTTAAAGCAAATAAAAGCATGCTTACTACTAATTGTATTCTCTCTTTATTATAAATAGAATAAAAGAACAGTCCTAAATAGAGAAGGGAAAATGAGATATCAATCCATACGTATAGTAAAAGAAACATATAGTGAACATATTTAAATTTCTGATAAACATAGACATACAGCAATAATAAAAAAATTACCATGCCCGCAGGATCGACTAAAATAGCAGAACTTGCAACTGCAGGAATCATTATAAAGATAAACACTAACCATAATGAGTCTGTTATGTGTTTTAGATAAGACTTTGAAATTATAAATAGTAAGAGTGTAGAAAACAGATGAAAAAGCAACATTGGACAACGCAATATCAGATCATTTTTACCAAAAACATCTAAAATAAAGTTAATAAGATAGCTAAAAGGCGTTGCACTCTCAAGAAGAAGTATTTCGCGGTAACTGATTGAGAGGTCATTTATTTTAAATACCAGTAAAATAAAATCTAAAATAACTATCAGTGAAAGTAAAAAATATGTTCTCACTCTAGAGCTTTAAAAAGTTATCCAACATTTCATATCCATGTTCACTCATAATTGACTCAGGGTGAAACTGAAGACCATAGATATCTCTATCTTTAATCTTAAATGCCATAATTTCAGCATCGTCAGTTGAGTATGCAGTTGGAATAATAGCAGCAGGAAGTTCTTCTTTCTTGACTATCAATGAATGATAGCGTGTTGCACGAAAGACCTGAGGCAGTTTATCAAAAATCACACTTTCAGCACACTGTTCAACCATTGAAGTTTTACCATGCATCATATTGGTTGCTTGAACAACTTCCGCACCATAAACTTGTGCAATGCTTTGATGTCCTAAACAGATACCTAAAATAGGGTGTGAATCTTTAAACGATTCAATCACACTTAAACTCACCCCTGCTTCATTTGGTGTAGCCGGACCAGGAGAGATTATAATTTTTTCAGGGTTAAGGGCATGAATTTCTTCTACACTTAATTCATCATTACGAATGACTTTCAAATCAGCCCCAAGTTCTAAACAGTACTGAACGATATTGTATGTAAAACTGTCGTAATTGTCTATCATTAAAATCATAATTATCTTTTCCTATTAAACGAATGCAGTGATTATATCAAAATGTTTTAAAGTAACGAAGACGTCCCTCATAAAACTCTGCATCATCATATTTTTCATTATTGAGTGCCCCTTTTAAAAGCAATTCATACTTCTTTAGAACCGTTTCAATAATATCTTTATCACTACTATATACGGTATGTAACTTTTCTAAAGCACGCACACGAAACCTATCCATACCCCAGTGCTTAACAGAGAGTTGATCTTCATGTCCAGCGTATTTATTAATAAGTGGTTTTTTCACCAGTGAGATAGGGTATTTTTTTAAGATGCGTAACCAAAGATCATAATCTTCACAAACGTCTAACTCTTCATCAAAGGTTCCGATCTCTTTAAAAATAGAACTTTTTATCAGCGCACTAGATGGGGCGATATTACAGAAGTCTAAAGAGTCTTTAAATATTTCCCCATCTAGTTTGGTGAACTTTTTAGGAATATTAATTTTTTGTCCATCTTTAATCCAAATCTCATCCGTATAAGAGAAGACAGCTTCTGGATTTTTCTTTAGCAATGCCACCTGCTCTTTTAACTTATCCATGTGCCACTCATCATCCGAGTCTAAAAAAGCAATCCATTCAGAGTCTGCCATCATGATACCATTGTTGCGCGCTGCGCTAACACCAAGGTTTGTTTGACGTAATAATAGAACACCATCAAATGTTTTAACAACCTCAGAAGTAGAGTCTTGAGATCCGTCATCAACCACAATAATTTCTTTGGCTTTATAACTTTGATTCAATACTGAAGTGATAGCGCGTGAAAGCATCCCTGCACGATTATACGCAGGGATAATAACTGAAATGTCGATTACCAGACCTTTAGTTCATTATAGAGGCTGTCTCGCTCAACAGGAGAAAATCCACTATTTTTAATCAAACTTGTAAACTCTTCAAGCCCTACCCCGTTGGCACTTTTAGCACCTGCTGCTGAGTTGATAGACTCTTTTTCAATAGTCCCATCTAAATCATTAGCACCAAATTCCTGAGAAACAAGTGCTAAATTAACGGTTGATGTCACCCAGTACGCCTTAAGATTTTCTACATTGTCTAAAACTATACGACTCACCGCCATCGTTTTTAAAATCTCATTAGCGGTCATAAACTCTTTAACATTTAAAAAATTATTTTCACTTTGATAAACAAGAGGGATAAAACAGTTAAACCCCCCTGTTCTGTCTTGTAACTCTCGAATACGCATCATATGATCGACTCTATGTTTACGTTCTTCAATATGACCAAAAAGCATTGTTACATTCGATTTTTTACCACGAGAATGCCATTTTTCATGAATTTCTAACCATTGCTGAGAATTAACTTTTCCCTTACAAATAAAGTCACGAACCTCTTCATCAAATATTTCTGCTCCGCCACCTGGTAAAGAGTCAACCCCATTGGCAATCATGATATCAATAATTTCATCATAAGTTTTATCATATTCTTCACTCAAAAAGTGAATTTCTGCCGCGGTTAAAGCCTTGATATGCAAGTCTGGATACTTCGCTTTGATCTTTGAAAAAACAGTGGTGTACCAATCAAGTCCCGTCTCAGGATTATGTGCTGATACGATATGTACCTCTTTGATACCACGAGAAACTACATCATCAACGATATCTATGATTTCTTCATGTTTAAGCGTGTAGGGTTTAGGATTTTTACGACTCGCTGAATAGGCACAGAATTTACATACATCTTTACAGATATTCGTTGGATTGATGTGACGATTAATATTGAAGTATGTTTTGTTAGCATGTTTTTTTTCACGAATCTCATTTGCCAACATGCCTAATTCAAAGATATCTAAGTCGTATAAGCTCACTGCTTCATCAAAATTGATGCGCTGTCCTGCACGTATTTTTTCTACTAAAGTCATGTTTATTCCATATTTATTTATAATATTTATTTTGCGAATTATAGCCAAAGTAAAATACTTATAAAGTATAATCAATTAAAAAAGAAAACTTTATGAATTTAATAGAAGAGATAGAAGATGTAATCGAAAAAAATGGGAGTGATTTTGAACTTTCAAAGGTGTTCAAACTCTATATTAACCATTATCTTGATTCTCTTGATGAAATTTTTACTCAGTCACAAGGTAAGGATTTTTTAGTCAAACATGGAAAAACACTAGACTATATTATTTCAAACATGTATAAAACTGTATTACGTCGACTCTTTGGTAATTATCTTCCTACCCGGAATTCTATTCCTATCGCAATAATGGCCTTAGGTAGTTATGGACGCGAGCAACTTTGTGTTCATAGCGATATTGACTTGATGATTGTTTATGAAAAAAATGAAGGTTACAATACTGAACTAATCATAGAAAAATTTCTCTATTTGGCTTGGGATGCCGGACTAAAATTAGGTCACCGTGTTCATGAGATTAAAGATCTTTTAAATGCTTCTAGAGAAGACATTACTATTAAAACTGCTCTATTAGAGTCACGTTTTATTATTGGTTCAAGTTTTACAAAACACGCTTGTGAACATAAGCTTAATAAAATTCGTCAAGATGATACAAAAACCTTTATTATTGCTAAGATAGAAGAGGCACACAGCAGACGTAAAAAGTACCCTCTCTCTATGCAACCTAATATCAAAGAGGGCGTTGGCGCACTTCGAGATTCTCAACTTCTTTTTTGGATAGCCAACACCCTCTACTCGATAGCAGGACTGCGCGATTTGGATTCAAGCGTTTTTACACATGAGGAGTATAAAGAGTATAGAATTGCACTTGAACTCCTTTTTCGTGTACGCAGTGCGCTACATTTAATAGCAAAAAAGCAGCAAGATCAACTGCGTCTTGAACTTGTTCCCCAAGTTGCTCAGATGTTGGGGTTTAAAGATTCAAATAAATTGGCAAGTAAAGTTCTTGCCGCTATGTGGCGTATTGATAATTTCTCACAAACATTTATTAAAAAAATAATTAGTCCCGTCTTATTTGATAAAGAAAATATTCAACTGCTTAGGAAAAATCGTATTCAAAGAGGAGTCTCCGCTATTGATAATCGTCTTTTTGCTTCCTACAAGTTACATGCATTTAATATTAATGAGCTTTTAGAGTTGATACTTAAACTTGAAGATAAAAAGTGGAGATTTGATCCCAGTTTTGTTCATCTTTTTACACATGCTAATATTCAACATCCTTTTAGAGTCAAAACCTATGCCCTCATAAAAAGTTTTCTCTCACGTCAACATACTTATAACTTTTTAAAGCTCTTTTACAATGCAGGAATCCTTCATCTTATCTTTGGTGCCTTTAGAAAAGTACTGCACCTTCCACAGTTTGATGGTTATCATCATCATCCCGTTGATATTCATTCCTTAGAGTGTATCGGCGCACTAGAGAATATTAAAGATGAAAATATTAAAACTTTATTTGATTCTTTAAATGAGGAAGAGAAACTTATAGTAAAAATCTCGACATTACTTCATGATACAGGCAAAGGGAGAAAACAAGATCATTCAGAAGTAGGTGCAAAACTTATTTTATCCCATACTAAACATCTAAAAATGCGAGAGAGTGCACAAAATATCGCCGTCACCTTGGTTAAAAACCATATTTTAATGACTCAAGTTGCTTATAAAGAGGATTTATATAGTGAAAAGACCATCTACAAATTTCTCTCAAAAATTAAAACAGAACAAAATTTAAAATTACTTTATATTTTAACTTACGCTGATACAAGTGGAGTAGCAGAAGGAATTTACACTTCATTTAGTGCTAAGCTTTTAGCCAAACTTTATCAGCGCTCTTTAGAGGCCGTGCGAAATGTTGAACGTATTAGTGATGCGGCTAAACGTCTTAAAATTGAAAAGCGTGTCAGTAATTTAGAGAGTTACAAGGCCTTACCAAAACTTTTACAAAAGAAACTACTCAAAGTAGAGTCAAATCTCTTTTTTATGAAAAATAGTATTGAAGAGATTGTCTCCATAAGCCAGCGCGCTAGAGAAGTTAATCGATATCGTTCAAATATAAAAAATGTATCTGGACTAGAGATAGAAATTATTAAACGTGTACCCTTTAATCTCTCCTATTTATTAGGTAAATTAGCGTTTTTAGATGTAGCCGGGATGGATATTTATACACTTTATGATGATTTACTCTACTATAAAATAGAATTTATCCAACAAGCAGATGAAACATTATTGACTCAACTTGAAGAGATTGTTGATGACTCTTTCAATATGGATAAAGAGACCAGTTTAAAAATACCACGTATTACAAAAAAAGAGATTAAAATTGATTGTGAGCACTCATTAGAGTACAACCAACTCAGTATTTCAACTGCCAACCAACAAGGATTATTGGCTTATGTTATCCAGCATTTCGATAAAGCAGGTATCAATATTGCAACTGCAAAGATACATACAACAAAGAACAGAGTTCGCGACTACTTTTTAATCGAAAAACAACACGGTTTATGTGATAATGCCGAAAATATTATCGCTTTATTGACAGAAGGAAATTAAATATGTGTGGAATTGTTGGTTATTTAGGAAAAAATGAGAGTAAAAATATACTGCTTGATGGTCTAAGTGAATTAGAGTATCGTGGTTATGACTCTGCAGGTATCGCCGTTTTACAAGACAAAAATTTCTCGATTTATAAAGCAGTAGGTAAACTACAAAATTTAAAAGATAAAACAAAAGATTTCACCTCTGAAGGTTTTAGTGTTGGTATCGGTCATACAAGATGGGCGACACACGGTAAACCAACAGAGCTTAATGCTCATCCTCATTTGGGTGAAAACTCTTACGTGGTTCACAACGGCATCATCGAAAACTATCAAGAGCTCAAAAAAGAGCTTCAAGATGCTGGCGTTGCTTTTCTTTCTCAAACGGATACGGAAGTTATTGTTCACCTATTTGAGCATAATTTAAAAACTGCCTCATCTGCATTTGATGCCTTTGAAAAAACAATTTCAACCCTAGAAGGTGCTTACGCGACCCTTCTTGTTACCAAAGGAGAAGAAGAGACTATTTTCTTTGCTAAACAGGGGTCACCTATGATTTTAGGTACTGGTAAAAATGGAGATAAGTATTTTGGATCATCTGACGCACCATTAATTGGCTTTGCCTCTGAAGCGATCTACCTCTCCGATGGTGACTATGGAGTTGTTAATAACGAAGGTATCAAACTGTATAACGATAAAAAAGAGAAGTCACTCTCATTTTCAAAACTTAGTGAAAACAGACTATCAGCACAAAAAGACGGTTTTAGATTTTTTATGGAAAAAGAGATTTATGAACAATCAGATGTAATGAGTGATACATTAATGGGACGTGTTCAAGATGAGGGGATCAATTTTGATGAAATTGATCCTTCTCTTTTTGAAGGGATTAATGAAATCAAGCTTTGTGCCTGTGGAACTTCATACCACTCAGCATTAACTGCTTCCTATCTATTTGAACGTTACGCCAAAGTACGCACTTCAGTAGAAGTAGCCAGTGAATTTAGATACAAAGAGCCTCTTTTACTAAAAGATACACTCTTTATCGTTATCTCTCAAAGTGGTGAAACAGCCGATACACTAGAGACTTTAAAAATGGCAAAAAAAGCGGGTCTTAAAACACTCACTATCTGTAATGTGGACAACTCATCAATGGTTCGATTAAGTAACGCCAGCATATTAACACGCGCTGGTATTGAAAAAGGGGTAGCTTCCACTAAAGCGTTTGCAACACAAGTAGCAGTACTTTGGATGCTTTCACTCTATACTGCTAAACTACGGAACTCTATTTCTCAAGAAGAGATAACAAAACAACTACACACGCTAAGAGAAATTCCAAAAGTACTAAAAGTTGATGATGAGCAACATGAACGTATCAAACGACTTTCAAAACGCTACTTACATGGTCATGGTTTTTTCTTTATCGGTCGTGATGTATTTTTTCCACTCGCGCTCGAGGGTGCGCTTAAGCTAAAAGAGATCTCATATCTTCATGCAGAGGGTTATCCATCAGGTGAAATGAAACATGGCCCTATTGCGCTTGCGGATCCAGAACTTTTCACAATTGCATTGATGCCAACTGAACTTCTTTATGAAAAAACTAAAAGTAATGTAGAAGAGTTAAGTGCAAGAGATTCCACTATCTGTGCCATCTCTTCAAAGAAATTTGACAAGTCCGATGATGATATCTTTATCACACCAAGTGATCATTATATGTTAGAGTTTTTTGAAATGATGGTTGCCCTACAAATATTATCTTTAGAAATTTCTGTACGTTTGGGAAATGATGTAGATATGCCAAGAAACTTAGCAAAAAGTGTTACTGTAGAATAATCTTTGCACTCTATCTCTACTGAGATGGAATCCCTTCCCTCTTAACAATAGTATATTTTATGATTTATTTAAGAAGCTTTAGCGCGCTGGCGCGCTAAAAGATAGAAGTTTTACTTAGCTTGTTGAACACGCACTAACACCTGGAGGTGTAGTTGGTTGAATAGCTTGGTTATCTACCCCACCCTCTTCATTGATTTTTTCGATATGTGCCCATACCGTTTCAGCCAACGCCATGTAACGTTTTGCTGATTCTGAATCTGGAGCCACGTAAACAATAGGCTTCCCTTCATCTCCACCTGTTCTAATAGCAGGTTCAATTGGCATTTCAGTAATAACAGCCGTATCAAACTCATCTGCCATTGGTTGAGATGTTCCTTTTCCAAAGATATCATACTCAACACCTGTATCTGGTGCAATAAATCCACTCATATTTTCAACAATACCCGCAATAGGGATATTCAATTTTTTGAACATATCTAATGAACGACGTGAATCATCTAAAGATACACTTTGTGGTGTTGTAACAGTTAATCCAAGTGTAACGGGTACACTTTGCGCTAAAGTAAGTTGAGCATCACCTGTTCCTGGAGGCATATCGATAACTAAACAGTCTAATTCTGACCAAAGGATATCACGTAAAAATTGCTCGATAGCTTTCATGATCATGGACCCACGCCAGATTAAAGATTGACCATCTTCCATGAGTGAACCCATAGACATCATCTCAACACCATAGGCTTGAATAGGCATAACTTTGTTACCGTTTACCTCAGGTTTAACACCGTCAACACCTAACATACGAGGCATATTTGGACCATAAATATCAGCATCTAGAATACCAACTTTTTTACCTTGCATTGCCAAAGCGATTGCTAAGTTTGCAGATGTTGTTGATTTACCGACCCCACCTTTACCAGAACTAACCATGATAAAGTTTTTAACATGTGGTGCAATATTTTTACCCTTAGATGAACTCTCACGAGGCATCTTAGGACCAGCAACATTTAAAGTTACGTTTTTGATTCCCGCTTTTGCTAACTCTGCATTCGCATCATCAGTAATCTGTTGTGCTACTTCTGGCGCGCTTGATGTAATATCGATAGTAACCGCAGTTACATCTCCATTAACTTGAATATCTTTTACAAATCCAAAAGTCACAATGTCTTTTGTGAAACCTGGATAAATTACGTTTGATAACGCTGATTTAATTTGATCTTGCATATTTTTCCTTTTACAAATTTAATGTATTAAACTGCTTGTTCCGCAGCTGCTTTCTCTTTTGCCTCTTGAGCAATTTTTTCTATCGCTTCTGGATTATCCATGATATCTTGAGAAATTTTGTATGAACAAAATTTTGGTCCACACATCGAACAGAATTCAGCCTCTTTAAAAACATCTTGAGGAAGAGTCTCGTCATGATATTCTCTAGCGCGCTCACTATCTAAAGAGAGCTCAAACTGTTTTTCCCAGTCAAACGTGTAACGCGCATCAGACATTTCATCATCAACATCACGTGCACCTTCACGACCACGAGCAATATCTGCTGCGTGTGCTGCAATTTTGTAAGCGATAATTCCCTCACGTACATCATCTGCATTTGGAAGACCTAAATGCTCTTTTGGTGTTACATAACAGAGCATACTTGCTCCATGCCAACCACCAATCGCTGCACCAATAGCAGAAGAGATATGATCATAACCTGCTGCAATATCTGTAACCAATGGCCCAAGGATATAAAAAGGTGCTTCATGACAAAGCTCTCTTTGAATCTTCATATTACGCTCAATTTGATTTAAAGGAACATGACCTGGACCTTCAATCATAACTTGAACATTTTTTTCCCAAGCTCTTAGTGTAAGTTCACCTAGAACTTTAAGCTCACCTAACTGTGCATCATCAGAAGCATCAGCTAAACAACCAGGACGAAGTGAATCACCTAAAGAAAGAGAAACATCATACTTAGCACAGATATCTAAGATATCATCAAATGCTTCATAAAAAGGATTTTCTCTGTGGTAGTGCATCATCCATGCAGCCATTAAAGAACCACCACGAGAAACGATACCCATTTTACGTTTTGCAACTTTAGGCATAGTCTCTAAAAGGAATCCTGCATGAATTGTAAAATAAGAAACACCTTGTTTTGCTTGGCGCTCAAGAACTTCAAGCATAACTTCGATAGTTAAATCTTCGATTTTGTTTCCAACATCG
>JADGDM010000068.1 GCA_016744905.1 Sulfurimonadaceae bacterium
GTGCTATAGTCCTTTTAATTTTAAATACTGCAAAAGAGCTTGGTCTCTACCTCAATATTATCATCAGGTGCAGACTTTACATAGTCATTCACGGTCTCTAAAATATCATGATCTACAAATTGGGACTTGGAACAATCTATCAATAGAGTACTGTTTTCTGGGACCTTAAGTAGTAAATTTCTCAACAGTGCCTTATTTAAAAATGAGACATCTTTATGAAACTGTATGATGTAGCTCTCACCTTCATTGCTCATCGTAATAGACGAGTGGTAATTTGCACGTATCACAAAGAACAACCCCACCACAATACCAATGATAATTCCTTGTAATAAATCGGTACTTATTACAGCAAAAATAGTAATCATAAAGGGAAGGAATTGAGACATACCCTCTTTATACATTGTATAAAACTGGCGGGGATTGGCCAATTTAAAACCAATATGAAGCAGTATGGCGGCAAGAGCAGATAGAGGAATCAAGTTAAGATATTTTGCTAAAAACAGAACACTTAAAAGTAACCAGAGTGCATGTAAAAAACTTGATATTCTTGTCACTCCTCCTGCGTGGACATTTGCAGATGTTCTAACAATAACCGCAGTTATCGGTAATCCCCCAATCATTCCACTTAAGATATTTCCAAGACCCTGTGCTTTTAGCTCTCTGTTTGTTGGTGCAATCCTCTTTAGTGGATCAAGTTTGTTCGCTGCTTCAAGACTCAGTAGTGTTTCCAATGAGGCAATAATGGCTAAAGTGATGGAAATAACATAGACCTGAGGGTTAAAAATCACACTAAAGTCAGGATGAACAAAAAGTTCTGCTAATTGATCAAAATCGGTCAAAATAGGTAAAGAAACCAAATGTTCTCCTATAACAGAAAGGGATGGGAAAAATTCAAGCGCAAACATATTAAAAATCACACCCCAAAGAACGGCGATTAGCGCGCCGGGTGTTCTTCTAATAATGGTGAATTTTCTCATCCACTGTGTGTCCCAAAGGATCAAAATAGCTAAGGCACTCAAGGCAATCATAGTCGCCCCAAGTGAAATCGCTCCAAAAGAGTCAAAAAGTTCGTGAAAACTCGAACTCGCACTCTCCATCATATAACTGTCATCACCTTCAAAACTGACATCATAGCCCACTGCGTGAGGAATCTGCTTGATAATCAAAATCAAACCAATTGCTGAAAGCATGGCTTTAATCACAGAAGAGGGAAAAAAAGCGCCAATTATACCCGCACGTATGTAACCCATAATAATTTGTATCACTCCCGCAATCACAACACTAAGCAAAAAAGCTTCAAAACTTCCTAGTGTCTCGATTGCCATAAAAACGATAACTGTTAGACCTGCGGCAGGTCCGGAGACACTCAGCTGTGATCCACTGGCCCAAGAGACCACTAAGCCTCCAATAATACCAGCAATAAGCCCAGCAAAAAGTGGGGCACCTGAAGCCATAGCTATACCCAAACATAGGGGTAAGGCAACTAAAAAAACCGCAATACTTGCGGGTGCATCATGTTTAATATGTTTGGCATAATACTCAAAATGTTTATGTATCATAACTGTATCCTTGTAAATAATTATTTTTGTTCTAGTTTAAATAATTGAGGTAGAGTTATGCTGTTATAGGAGGTCTGAATGGGGTATTTGAGAGTTTAAAATTATAGATGTCTTGTTCAACATGGTAATTTGATTTTTTCTCTTTAAAGAGATGCTTCATCATACAATGATGCAGATCCGTATCATTCACAAATTTATCAGCCAATCTCTCTTCAAGTACATGCTCAACAATAGTAATCGGACTATTTTCAAATATAACCGTGTGTGACAGTGATTGAAGTGTTAAAATTGAGAGTAATATAAATGATAATAATAGGCTTATAATACGAGGTTTCATAGACTCATTATAGAGAGTAAGTATAAAAACATATAATAAATACCCTAAAAATATAGAATATAATCATTCTGTGATACTATAATACACAGTCATAATAATTATAAAATATCTTATATCTCTAATTTTTGTTTATTAAAACCCTTTCAGCTCAGACATTACGCTATAATTGCGCCACTAATTTAAGGACACCTAATGTCAGCAAAACATATCACCGTAAAACGCCACAATCATCGTATGCACCCTTGTCTACCAGAAAAGAAAGCCGCACTTTTAGAACTTATTACTACCCGTCATGCTAAATCAACTATTTTGATTTTAACATCAGGTGAGACAAAAGAGATCGAAGAGATGATGAAAGACAAAAATGTCACTATCATGAATGATAGCGCGCTGGCAGAGGCTCAAGACTTAGAGTGTGATGTCATCATTAGTTATGACCTTCCTCAAGAACCAGAAACATACATAGCGCGCTTGCCTCATGCCAAAAAAGCTGCGGTACTGTTTGCTGATGTTGAAGAGCAAAAACGCCTCTACTTAACAGAACTTAAGATGGGTCGTGTTTTAATGGTGGATCTTATCAAAGGTTATGAGCCAGAGGTCAATGTACCAAAAGAGAAATGGGCCAAAAAAGTAGAAGAAGATAGAAACTCTTTTGCCAACTCAATCAATGGAAATGACCGTGGTGGAAAAGGCTATAAAGGTAAAAAACCTAAAAACAAGCGTATCGTTGTAAAATCTATCAACCTTCCTAAAAAAGATGAAGAAGAGAGTAAAAAACTACTCTAAGTTTTTACTCTTCACCATCTGCTTATTATTTAAAATAAGCAGATACTCCAAATCTAAACCCTCCAAAAACTTTATCGCTTTATCATACGGCATCACCGAAGCGCACGTGGCGTATGCATCTAAATAAGCTGAACTAAGATGTGATACTAGAGTGATAGAAGCAAAGGTTTTTTGTGAGGTTTTTGTCTTTGGATTGATAAGATGGTTGTGGTCTTTATCGTGAACATAGCGTCGATAGTTGCCACTTGTACTCACTCCAGTATTTCCCTCTTTTAAGACTAACGTATACAGTAATTTATCACTAAATGGGTCTTGTATCTCAATTTGCATCGGAGAAAAAACTCGGATGTCACCACTGAGAGCCACGCTGCCCTCTCTTACTCCAGCGCCCCATAAAGCCTCGTAAGCTCTATCTACACCAAAACCTTTTCCCATACCACCTAAATCAAGTGTTACACCTTTTTGAAGTGTAGCGCGTTGTTGTCCAATCTTGAGTGCGCTGAAGTTGATATTTGCTTTTGTTAAAGATTTTTTACTTGGAACTGTCTCATCTTCACCAAAATGATAAAGCCCTTTAGTAATAGAACCAATAGAGATGTCAAAATAGCCATCACTTTGAATATACACCTCTTGAGAAAGTATCAGCGCGTTAGATAGGTGTGTATCTAACTGAACACTATTTTGATGATTAAGTTTATAAAGGAGTGCTTTTTTATCATACGAACTTAATGAGCTTTCAACCTCTTTTAAAGTCTCAAAACCGAGTTCAATCTTAGCGCTTTGGGAACAAGGGATATTTATCCTTGCATAGGTACCCATGATAACTTGTGTTCGTGAACAGAGTTTCGAAGCGTGTAACGCACTGAATAAAAAGAGCGTAGAGAGTAGAAAGCCTTTAGTTATTGTCCGCATCAAGTCCATAACTATTTTGGATATTTTTACGTAAGGCAAGCTCTTGAACACTTGGAGAGATCTCTTTTTGAGCGATGTGAAAATGTTCATGCAGTTCTGAGAGTGACTTGTCTATTTTATCACCCAGCGTCTCACTTAGATTTTCAATCTGTCCACGCATCTTCTCATAATGAAATTCATCAATCTCTTGCAAAGAACTGCTCAACAATCCTAAACGTGCCTTCGCATCAAGATATTGGGTACGCACCTCTTGAACCTCAGAGAGTATACTTGCAAAAGGTGCCACAATACGATCAATTTCTTCACTTTTATGCGCGACCTCTTCCATTCGTGTAGAAGACAAAATGAGTTGATTCATAAGAAGCTCACTTTTTGTTCGGACATTATCCAATATCGTCTCATTTTCACTCATACGTGTGGAGACACTTTCGCTTTGAGCGCGCAGAGTTGTCATGCTACGCTCGTAGGCTTGAACAAGATTATTTAATTCACCCGAAGCATTTTGAACCAGTAGTGCACTCGAATTTTTAAAGTCAGCATTAAGTGCAATAACTGCTTCATGTAGACGAACAATAACCCTGTCATCTCTGTTCTCATTCATCTCTACTAACTGGGCACTGACCTTATTAAAGTGATCTTTTTCTGAGATACGTAACATATCAATATGACGATGAATGACGGTGTCAATATTTGGCATTTCATTGGTTGTAAAGTCTTCAAAAAGGCTCATAACCTTCTCTTGTTGAGCAAATATAATTTCAAATTTTTCTAAAAATGATTGTTGATTTTCTAAAAAGAGACGTTGGTTTTCTTTGATATCTTTAAGCTCTTCCATATCATCTTTTAACGTTGACTTGATTTCATCTTGATTGGATTCGCCACACTCTTTACTGCTTGAAAACTTCAACTCCAAGTCACGCATATGTTGCTTGGTTTGCATCATCTGCTCAATAAGCGTACGATTAAGGGTATCTGAATTTTGATGGCTTGCATTTTGATTGGATTGATGCAAAATATTGGCGATGATAAAAAGTAAAAAACTGACTAATAGTGGGAAGAGTGCCTCTTTAAAAACTAAAACGAAGTTCAGATCATCTGCTTTAATAAGAAGATGTATCAGCGCGCTGACTACGCCTACGCCTATGATAAGAGGCGCATAGTTAAGTTTATTTGGTAATTTAGCCACAGCAACTTGGCGTAAAAATAGCAAGGCTATCAAGACAAAAGAGACAACTAAATCCGTATCAAACATCTTAAACTCCTAAAATCTTTTTTAACTCTTGTGGATGAGAGATTACGATATCACCCTTCCCTGACGCACTAAAACCCCAGGTTGCAAACACAGAAGTTATTTTTGCATTTTTAGCAGAATCCATATCTTTTGAACTGTCCCCCACCATCCATGCTTCATACTCTTGACCTTGTGAAATATGTTCTAAATTCAACTCAATCATATCAGCAGAAGGCTTAGGATTGGCTACCATATCCGCACCTACAATAATTTCAAAAAGATGATCTACCCCTAAATGTCCTATCATCTGTTTTGCAAATGGTGCCGGTGCATTGGTTGCCACACCCATTTTAATACCATTTTCATATAGATGAAATAGTAATTCTTTAACCCCTTCATAAAGATAAGGTTCTGATGTACACTGCTTGTCATAGTGGGCTTCAAAAAGCATTCTATCACTCTCTAAATAAGTATCTGTTTTGTAAAAAAGCAAAGGAAGGTCACGTACTTCTTGGTTAATTACCTCAACAATATAAGCACTACTAAGTGGAGGGAGTTTATGGTTTAAATCTCTAACATAGTTGATAGAAGCCGTGATATCGTTTTGCGAATCAATGAGCGTCCCATCCATGTCAAAGAGTACGATTTTCATCTCTACGCCTTCATCTTGTTGTAGATTTCACTTAAGGCTTGAATAAAAAGAGGGTGATCATTCACACAACGACACACCTTGTAGTTTGTAAATCCAACCTCTTGCGCAATCTCTTTGTATTCGATACTGAGTTCAAAGTCTGTTTCAGAGTTGTCTACAGTAAAGGCGATGGGATAGATCACTACGCCACGATTACGGATTTTATTAAGACTCTCTTCAAGTGAAGGGGCTAACCATTTTTGTGGGCCAACTTTTGACTGATACGCCAGATGTACTTTAAAAAAGTCCATCCCCTCTTCTTTCAACATATCTCTTAATAACTCGACATTGAGCTTAATCTGACGCTCATATGGATCACCATTATCTACAATACTTTGAGGAAGACCATGCGCAGAGAAGATAAGATCATAATCACGATACTCTTCATCTTTCATCTCCTCTTTGATACGCTCTATAACTGCTTTATTATAAGAGATATTTTCATAGTAGTGCTTAACTTCCATTACAATAGCTTCTAAACCACTGCGGTGCAAAGCCTCTTCAAACTCATCAAGTGAAGATTTTGTGGTGGTTGTTGAGTATTGAGGATACATAGGTAAAAGAAAGATCTTTTTTATATCTTGTTCTATCAGGCGCGCTATAACTTCATCAGAAAATGGCGGGGTATAACGCATCACAAAATCAACAATAACATTCTCATCATCAAGCTTCTGTGTTAAGGCATCCGCAATCTTTTTAGTAATATCTACAATAGGTGACTTACCACCTAAGGTACGATAAATTTCTTGAGAAGATTCTGTGCGGGTAAAAGTAATCATGCCACCCACAAACTTACGAAGTAAGCTGCTCTTCATGGTTAATATATTCGGGTCTGCAAACATATTTTTAAGAAAAAGTTCTACCTCTTCTAAGTTGTTTGGACCACCCATATTCAGCAGTAAAATCGCTTCTTTCATTCTTGTATCACCTAGTTGTTATATTTATTGTTGTGATTATACCCTACCTGCCTTGCTAATAGCCTACAAACTCGCCTTCGATCATATGTAGTGCTTCTTTCAATGCTTGCATAGCTGACTTGTTTTTATCATCTAACTTTTCTAATGCAATAATGTTTACTCTATGTAAAAAAAGTTTTAATTTCTCTTCTTCACTCATTTTAAAGATCCAGAGCATACTTTTTCAAGGTCTCTAAAGAGACCAACTGCAACATCGCTTGATGTGTCGAATGGATAAAGATGTGTGGGGCCATATCGTCTTGAACGGCTTGTGCAAAACGAGGACCGGAGAGGCACCAACTCTGTCCTGCTTTGACGCCAGGAAAATTGTACTGCGCCATTGGTGTTGAGATATCATTACCTACTTTTTTTGAATACGCTAAAAACTCATCACTGGCATAGATACACACCGCATGAACTCCAGGGTTTTCTTTGCCTGTTTGACATGAGCCATCTCTATAAAACCCCGTCTTTGGATCTAAGCTACATGGTTCTAGTGGACCACCCAAAGCATTAATTGGTTCAAACATATTACACCCTTTATATTATTGTAGGATTTTACATTCAAAGCTTTAAATACAGATAAATTAAAATTAGCAAGCTATAATCCAAGAAGAAGAAAAAAGGATTTCCCATCGCACCAAAACCTAAAAAAAAGTTTTATGACAAAAGTAAAGAAGCGAGTGCACACCACACCCGCCGTAAAGTCCCTAAAAAAACAAATCTTGAGTTAATTTATAAAGATGAAGTCAAAGAGATGTTTCTCAACTGGTTTCGTTTTAGAAAAGCAAATGCTGGTAAGATTATGGAAAAACAAGATGTGGTTCGTAGCATCTTAACCAAACTTGATGCTAAACAGAACGCTATCTTAGAAATAGCGATGAATGAGCTCTCAAGCACAGGACTTATAGAAGTTCAACCTGATGGTGTCACCTTAGTTTTAACACAAAAAGGTGCAGACGCACTTCAAAAATAACACTACACTCAATCTTACAAATTTAATTCTACTTTAACATCTACGTCTATGTTCTTATCCTCCTCTTCATTGAACATTGACTTAGATAGACTCTGCTTAAAAATTACTAGGTATAACTATTATGACAACTATTGATAAAAAAGATGCGATTCGGGGAGCCTTTTATGGAGGTATCGTTGGAGATGCACTCTGTTTAGGTTCACACTACGAATATGATGCACAAAAAATTTATGCAGCTTATGGCGATAAACCTATAGAGAAATTCATGTCACCCGGTGAGATGATGGGTGGCTCAACACACGGTATCGGTTGGGGTGAACGTAACTATCATCCAGGTAAAAAAGCCGGTGGGACAACGGATTATGGGGACTATAATATCCTTGTTTTAGAACACCTTGCTTCCTCTAACGCGCCCGAAGGTGCCTTTGATGTTCAAGCCCTGCTCCCCCACTGGATGAACCGTTTTGAACATGGTTGGGGCTCTTGGATCTGTACGATGACCAAAGAGACCTATGCACAAGTTAAGCAAAATATGCCGGTTCAGTATCTTGGCGGTCACTCAAATGCTATGGCCATTCGCCACCTTGCGGCACATGCCTATTATGACAATGAAGAAGCGATAGCTGACACAGCGCGCAAGGTTATGTTTACGCATAAAAATGAAGAAGCCCTTAGCGGTGGTGAATTTTTTGCCCGTGTTACACACCGCGTTATTAATGGAGAAAAACCCTCCGAAGCGATAGAGAATGTTGCCGTAACAATGAGCAGCTTTATCCAAGGAAAAGTAGCCCAAGGAATCGAAAAAGCCAAAGAGTCTATGGATTCAAACTCGGCACTTTCAAAAGAGCAGTTTGCAGATGATCTGGCGATTACGTCTATGGCAAGACTGTGGGATGTGGGTCGCTCTGAACCTATTCGTGTGGGAAAAGCCAGTCCTACGGAGGGAACACTTCCTGGAGCTATTTACTTTATACTTAAGTACCAAGACGAAGAAAATGGACTGAACCGTGCACTTCAAGCCAACGCTATGGTTGGCGGAGACAATGCCTCTCGTTCTATTGCTATTGGTATGGTTTTAGGGGCGTATAGAGGTGCCAGTGCGCTAAGAGAGTCATGGTTGGAGAGTTTAACACAGTATCAATATATCGAATCATTACTCAATGAGCTTCCTCTTTTAAAATAATATTAGATTTTTGACATATTTGGCATGCTTCTTGCTAAATGCCAAGTATGTCAAATACAATTACCCATTCACCTTCTCAAAACCCTTATCAAAACAGAGTTGATCCTGCACAACATCCTTACGCCATTAAAGCAAAAGAGGCGTTAAATAGTGTCATTCAAATCGATGCCAATAGCGTGCTAGATCAAAGTACTCAAAACTTAAGAAGTGACAAAAAAATACTTGCACTTCAACACCTTCAAGAAGTAAACAGTGGAGGCGCATCAAAATTTCTTTTACAAAACTCCATCACTGATCCTGCCCAAGTTCAAGCAGTAGAGACACTTTTTACCAATTTACAATCTGCCATCAATGAAACCTCTTTAAAAACTATGGCGCGCTCAAGAATAGCGAATATACAACATGCACGTGAAAAGATTGATACCACCCAAATTGAGACCGATTTTTCACGTTCTATAAACAATGCACTTCGACCTTTAGATATTCGTATATAAGCACAATAATATTTAAGTGATAATTCCATATAATAATCGTATATTATTTTAAGGAAATTATTTTATGTCAAAATCTTACCTAGAAACGCAACCTGATGAAAAAGGTTTTTTTGGAAAATTTGGTGGTGCTTTTATTCCCCCTGTCTTAGAAGAACCCTTTGCACAGATTGAAAAAGAGTATAAACGTTTAAAAAATGATCCTGAGTTTATTGCTGAGCTTAAATATGTACGTAAACATTACCAAGGTCGTCCTACGCCTATCTCATATGCTAAAAACCTAACCAAACATTGTGGTGGAGCCAAAATATTTTTAAAACGTGAAGATTTAAATCATACAGGTGCCCATAAACTAAATCACTGTATGGCAGAAGTCATCTTGGCAAAACATCTAGGAAAGACCAAAGTCATCGCTGAAACAGGTGCAGGTCAACATGGTGTTGCCTTAGCAACAGCAGCTGCCTACTTTGGTCTAGAGTGTGAAATTCACATGGGACAGGTTGATATCGAGAAAGAGCATCCAAATGTGGTGCGTATGAAGATATTGGGAGCAAAAGTAGTTCCTGCGACTCATGGACTTCAAACACTTAAAGAAGCGGTTGACAGTGCTTTTGGTGAGTATGTTAAAACACATGAAACTTCACTATTTTGTATCGGTAGTGTGGTAGGTCCCCACCCTTTCCCGATGATGGTTAGAAATTTTCAATCAATTGTTGGTCATGAATCTCGCGAGCAGTTTCAAGAGATGGAAAATGGTCTTCCTGATCATGTTATCGCTTGTATCGGTGGGGGCAGTAATGCCATAGGTATTTTTTCTGGATTCATTGATGATGAAGAGGTGAATTTAATTGGTGTTGAACCTTTAGGTCATGGTGAAAAGCTTGGTGAACATGCTGCTTCTTTAACCTATGGAAAAGAAGGGGTGATGCATGGTTTTAACTCTATTATGCTTCAAGATGAAGCAGGAGAACCCGCACCCGTGTACTCAATAGGAAGTGGAATAGATTATCCTTCTGTTGGACCAGAACATGCCTATCTCAGTAGTATCGGCCGTACCGAGGTCGCTTTATGTAATGATCAAGAGGCAGTCGATGCTTTTTATACACTATCTCAACTAGAGGGTATCATCCCCGCATTAGAGTCTGCACACGCCGTTGCTTACGCTATGAAACTCGCGAGTACGCTAGGGGCGGATAAAACTATCTTAATCAACCTTAGCGGTCGTGGCGATAAAGATATTGATTTTATGGTTGATAATCACCCTATTCCAAACGCTAAATTCTAACGATAAGAGATCTCTACGGAGCTCTCTATCTTACTTCTTTCAAGACTCTGTTCAGGATTTGAAATACCACCTATCGTTTTCACATCTTCAACAAAATTTTGAATATAGTAGATTCCCTTATAAGACTTTGCTTCTAAATCTTTTGTTATTAAATTGATATCACTTTCATCTAAGAGTCCACGGTGTACAGTCGTTCGTACTTCAAACTCTATCTCACTCTCTATCAACAAACTTAGGCTTTTTTCAAATGCATCAAAGTTACGATTTTTAGTAATCTCATAAAATTTCTCTTTAGGTGCCTTATAATCTAGCGCGCAGTAATCTAATAAGCCCTTATCTAGTAACGCTTTTATCATATCAGGATTGGTTCCATTGGTATCAAGCTTGATTTTAAAACCCAGTGCGCTGATATCTTGCGCAAACTCAACTAAGCCATCAAATTGGGTCGCTTCTCCACCGGAGAGGACTACACCTTCCAACATTCCTCTTCTTGTTTTCAAAAAATTCAAAACATACGTCAATGATTTTTGACCCTTTGAAAAGACAATATCACTGTTATAACAGTAATCACAACGCATATTACACCCAGCAAACCAGATAATCGCACTTAAGTGATCTGGGAAATCCAGCGCGCTAAAGGGTGTGATATCATAAATAGGCGTTGTCTGCTCTAGATCTCTATTCAAGGAACTGTTTGCGCTCACCGTGTTCGCCTTTCTTTCCAATATTAAAACTCTCAACCGGACGATGATAACCCATCACTCTGGTATAGACAATACACTTACTTCTCTTCTCTCTCATCTGAACTAATATCTCTTGATTTGACATTTTTATCTCCTTAGAATCTGTTTTAAATAGCCGTAGCTACTTTTTTATACTCACGAATTAATTCCGCATCACACTTCGGACAGAACTCATGCTCACCACTTAAATAGCCATGTTTATCACACACACTAAACACAGGTGTAATGGTGATGTAAGGCAGTCTGAAATTGGTAATGACATTTTTCACCAATTTTCGACATGCCTGCGTTGAACTTAAACGCTCTCTCATGTAGAGATGTAGTACCGTCCCACCCGTATACTTAGACTGAAGCTCATCTTGTAAGGTCAGTGCTTCAAATGGGTCATCTGTAAAATTTGATGGGATTTGTGAGGAGTTGGTATAGTAAATATTTTCACCAAATCCCGCTTGTAAAATATCTGGATAACGTTTGATATCTTCTTTTGCAAAACGGTACGTTGTCCCCTCTGCTGGAGTAGCTTCTAGGTTGTAAAGATTACCTGTTGCTTCTTGATACTCTACCATACGAACACGCATATGTTCAAGAAGTTCTAAGGCAAAGGCTTCACCTTCATTATCCGTGATGCTCAAATCATCACCGCTAAAGTTTCTAATCATCTCATTTATCCCATTAACACCAATGGTTGAAAAGTGATTGTTAAAGCCTGGAAGATAGCGCGCTGTATAGGGAAACAGTCCACGATCAAACATATCTTGAATAAAGATTCGTTTCTTCTCTAAGGTCGATTTTGCCAACTCCATCAATCGATCGAGTTCAGAAAAAAGACCTTCTTTATCTCCCGCATGAACATAACCCAAGCGCGCCATATTAATCGTAACAACACCGATACTTCCTGTCATTTCGGCTGAGCCAAAAAGCCCGCCTCCACGTTTAAGTAGTTCTCTCAAGTCGAGCTGAAGACGACAACACATACTTCGTACATGTCCCGGTTTATACGCTTCAGGGTTCTCAACAAGCTCACCTTTATCATCTCGTAGATACTGACTTCCTATAAAATTTTGAAAGTATGAAGAGCCAATCTTCGCACTGTTTTCAAATAAAATATCTGTATTTTCCCCATACCAATCAAAATCCTCTGTAATGTTAACCGTCGGAATAGGAAAGGTAAAAGGCTGTCCATTTTTATCGCCCTCGGTCATCACTTCATAAAAAGCTTTGTTGATAACATTCATCTCAATTTGAAAATGTTTATACGTCATCTCTTCAAAACTCTCTACACCACGTTTACGCGCCAGAGCCATTAAGTATAAGTCATCTAAGTCCTTAAAAAGGTGATGTTGATTACGTGTAGGAGTTTGATCTTTCAAGTCATCTGGAACCGTCCAATCAATAGTGATGTTGGTAAAAGGACTCTGACCCCAGCGCGCTGGGACATTAAGATTATAGATAAAAGAGCGTATCGCTTTTTTTGTTTCACGGTAAGAGAGTTTGTCTTTAAAAAGATACGGTGCGAGATAAGTATCAAATGAGCTAAAGGCCTGTGCACCTGCCCACTCACTTTGTAAAATTCCTAAGAAGTTGGCCATCTGACCTAGAGCTTCACGAAGATGAGAAGGCGCATCAGACTCAACACGTCCACGTACCCCATTAAAGCCCTCATCAAGTAAAACACGCAGACTCCAACCTGCACAATAACCCGTCAAACAGTCCAAGTCATGAATATGATAATCACCATTTCGGTGCGCATATCCCTCCTCTTTTGAGTAGACCTTATCTAACCAATAATTGGCGATAACTTTTCCGGCACTGTTGTTGACTAAGCCAGCATTAGAGTAGCCTGTGTTTGAATTTGCTTTGATACGCCAATCGGTTCCATTAATATACTCTTCTATGGTTTGCGTGGCATTAATGTAGGTCGTGTCTTCACTAACGCCATGAGAGTGTTCACGTTTCATCTTATGCATCAAACGATAAAGCATAAAAGATTTCATCACACTAAAGTAGCGCGCCTTATAAAGCTCTTTTTCAATTAAGTCTTGGATATCTTCAACCGCTAAGCTACGTTTAGTTTTTAGCTTGTCAATGACTCTAAAAAACAGACTGTTGTCATACGTCTCATTTTCACTTTTAAAAGCTTTTTTAATGGCGTCTTCTATCTTATAAGGGGCAAAGTCTACACGTTCACCATTACGTTTTAATATCTCTTCAATCATCACTCATCTCCTAAGCGCTATAAGCTTGCATAATGAAAGTATAAAAGATAAGTATGTCAGATTTTGTCAGGGGAGGTTAGAGAGTGTACTTATTATATTTTAAATACTCAATCTAATTTTGTCAGAATTATTCTGTTTTAGGTGGTACTGTTTTTGGGGAGGCTTACAGTTGCGATGTATATAAAATTAGTTATGATTAATGAATTTATACTCATAAAACATAGGTTCATTTTCTTTTTGAAAACTTTTAGTAAAACCAAGTTTATTAAGCAATTTAATTGACGCAAGGTTATTTACATCCACCCCTGCTATTAGACGATTTAACTTATTTTCATGGTTAACAAAATCAATCATTCCTTTTAGTAATTCAGTGGCATAGCCTTTATTCCAATATGACTCACCCAATAAATAGCCAATATGAGCATCAGTACTACTTTCTATAAAAATAAAAACAAAACCAATTATCGTATCTGTTTCAGCGTCTATAACTAAAAATAGACGACTTTCAGACACCATTTTTTCAAACCATTTTTGGGCATCAAGTATGGAATTGATATTTTTAAAATATGGTGGAAGATTTACTACTACTTTTGGTGTTAACAATTTAATAATTGCCATTATAAGCACACTATCAGTTGTATGAGAGGTGGCTTCCATTACTGATAATCTTAAGGTTTGGTATGTGAAAATCAAGCTTACTACTCCATTTCGATAACGGTCGAAGATAGCCAATAAATTGCCGCTAGGTGATTTATTGGCTACTCTGTTTTGTTAACTAGCTTGTAGATGTCCAGCTTCTTCCTTCAGTCGTTCAGCAATCCAAACTTTAATAATAGACTGTCTTGTAACACCAATTTTTTTTGCTTCTTTATCTAAAGATTCAATCACCCACTCTGGAAAGTCTACATTAACTTTTTTTGTTTCTGTTTTGAGTTTTTTCATATCTTTAAGTTTTATTGCTGTTGAAAAATCTAAGTATTCATCAATATCTTCGCCATTATCAAATTTTGTATCAAACTCTTCAGCTGTTATTTTTTTCATAATTTCTTTCCTCATTTTTTCTGCATCTTCTAACACTTATAATTCTATATGTTTCATCCCTAAGTGTGAAAATAGCTGTATAGCATTTATCTTTGAATACTGAAATTAAAGCATATCTCACTTCATCATCAATAATATTTGCTGCAACTAAAAGTGCATCTTCATCTTTCCATAAATTTTGTGCATCAACGAAATCAATACCATGTTTTTCTTTATTGGTTTGGCTCTTGCTATCATCATACTCAAATTTCATACAAAACCTTTTCTTTTAGATATAGAAATTATACTTTAATTATACTTTTTTTGTCAAGTGAGGGAATGTTGATTGGAGAGTTAACGGTTGAGGAGAGCAATAGTTTTCCCGCTAGGGTAAACTATTGGCTCCTGCGTTTTGTTATAGCTTTGTGTGTAACCGCTGTCAACTTCTGATTAACTCGAAGTTCAAACACTCCTGTTTTTATTTCATCATTCCTCTAAGTAGTCCAACATCTTTTTTATTATTTCTTTGTTTCAATCCGTGCAAAATTTTGTTTTCTGTTTCAGGTGACCAGTATATTTTTAAATCTTCTTTTGCTCTTGTTATTGC
>JADGDM010000114.1 GCA_016744905.1 Sulfurimonadaceae bacterium
AAATGATAGAGATACCCAACTTTAAAACACTGGACATTACAGATATCATCTGTGATTACAATGGGACCATCGCTAAAGATGGCACTGTTTTACCTGAAATTAAAGTACTGTTTGAGCAGTTATCTAGACAATATACGTTACATGTAATAACCGCAGATACCTTTGGCAGTGTTCATTCTCAGCTACAAGAGTATAGTGTAAATATTAAAGTGCTTTCAAGTAATGATCACACCCATGAAAAAGCGCAATATATTAATGCTCTTGGCGCCGATAATTGTGTGGCATTGGGCAATGGAAATAATGATGCCAAGATGCTTTTAGTCGCGGGTATAGGGATTTCACTTTTGGGTGATGAGGGATGTGCAAAAGATGCTCTGTTAAATTCAGATCTTACTTGTAAGTCTATTTCTGATGCGCTTGACTTACTTCTACATACAAAGAGACTGGTCGCAACACTGCGTAGATAATCTGTAAGCTTTAATTTAGTAAAATATGATTCTTATACAAGTTTCAAAATCAAAAGGTTTAATAATAATGAGTAAGAGTAAAAATTTTTTAAGTGCAATCGTTGATGAGGATTTAAAATCAGGTAAATATACAGAGGTTATTACACGATTCCCTCCTGAACCTAATGGATTCCCACATATTGGACACGCTAAGTCTATCTTTATAAATTTTGGAATTGCACGTGAGTATAATGGTCACTGTAATCTTAGAATGGATGATACCAATCCAACAAAAGAAGACACAAAATATGTTGAAGCACTTAAAGATGCAGTAGAGTGGCTTGGATATGATTGGGGCAAAAATGTTAAATTTACTTCTGATTATTTTCCTAAGATATATGATTACGCTATTGAACTTATCAAAATGGGCAAGGCGTATGTTGACTCTCTACCGGAAGAAGATATTCGTGAATATCGTGGAACGGTTACAACAGCGGGTAAACGTAGTAAATATGCTGAGCGTAGCGTTGAAGAAAATCTAGACTTATTTGAAAGAATGAAAAAGGGTGAGTTTAAAGACGGTGAGCACATACTTAGAGCGAAAATTGATATGACTGCTGCGAATATGAAAATGCGTGATCCACTTTTGTACCGTATCAGACATGTACACCATTTTAGAGCAGGAGATGAGTGGGCTATTTATCCAATGTATGACTTTGCACACTGTTTATCAGACTATATTGAAGGGGTCTCTCACTCTATCTGTACTTTGGAGTTTGAAAATAACCGTGATGTTTACAATTGGGTACTTGATGAGTTGGGTCTAAAGTCACCACGTCCTTACCAACATGAATTTGCGCGCCTTGGTATTAACTATACGGTTATGAGTAAAAGAAAGCTTTTAGAGTTGGTTGAAGGTGGACAGGTGAGTGGTTGGGATGATCCAAGACTACCTACCATCGCTGGATATAAAAGAAGAGGGTATACGCCAGAATCTATTTTAAATTTTTGTGACACAATAGGTATTGCAAAAGCAAACTCTATGGTGGATGTTTCACAGCTTGAATTTTGTATTCGAGATGATTTAAATACAAAGGTGCCACGTGTGATGTGTGTACTTGATCCATTGAAAGTGACTATCGTGAATTATGATGGGGAGGAAGAGATTGATGCCTCATATTATCCACATGATGTACCAAAAGAGGGTTCACGTAGTTTACCTTTTTCTCGTGAGATTTATATAGAGCGTGATGATTTTAATGAAAATCCTCCAAAGGGTTATTTCCGCTTGACCCCTGAACAACCAGTGAGACTTAAACATGCTTATATCATCTCTTGTAAGGAAGTTATTAAAGATGCTAGTGGCAAGATTACAGAGATAAAAGCGGAGTATTTCGCTGATTCTAAAAGTGGCTCAGATACCAGTGGTATCAAGGTTAAAAGTGCTATCCATTGGGTAAGTGCTGGAAGTGCTAAAGAAGTGGAGGTAAGAATTTATGATAGATTGTTCTCTGCTGAAGCGCCGGAGGGGATAGAAGATATAAATCCAGACTCTTTTGAAGTGATTAAAAATGCGCTTATAGAGCCTGCTGTCATAAATCAAAAACCTGATGAAAGATATCAGTTTGAGAGACAAGGTTACTTTTATGCTGATCCTATTGACTACACTGACGCTAAACCTGTGTTTAATAAGATTGTAGGTCTGAAAGACTCTTGGAGTAAAAAAACAAATGTAACTGCTGCTAAGTCGCCCGCTAAAAAAGTACAAGTTGATGGTGAAGAAGTTGCTATGAGTGAAGAACAAAAATCACTGTTTGATAAGTATACGGTAGACCTTGGACTGAATTCTGAAGTGGCCAATATCTTAGCGCGAGATACGTATTTATCATCATTTTATGAAGAAGCACTCAATATCCTGAATAGCCCTGTAAGTCTTGCTAATATTGTAGTCAATGAAGTAGCAAGAGAGATAAAAGAGAAAGAAGCCAGCGCGCTGAAGTTTAATACAAAGCAAATAGCTGAGCTTGTTAAGATCGTTGATGATGGAACTATCTCAAGTAAAATTGCCAAACAAGTATTTGAAGAGATGGTTAAAACAGGAAACAATCCGACACAAATAGTCGAAGATAAAGGACTTGTTCAAATCAGTGATCCTGCTAAAATTTCACCTATTATTGATGAAATTATAGAAAAAAATCCAGACAATGTTGCCAAGTTTAAAGCAGGTAATACCAAACTTCTAGGCTTCTTTGTTGGACAGGTACTAAAAAGTACAGGCGGAAAAGCAAACCCGAAAGTAGTAAATGAACTGGTAGCGCAGAAGTTAAAATAATAAATTAAATGTTAGAATAAAGATAAAATGTAAGGTGCTTGCCATGATAAATCAAAATATAAGTTTATCCCTCATAAAAAATATGATGGACTTACAAGATGATCTGGTTGTAATATTTCAAGATTCAAAGTTAATATTGGCCAATAACTCTTTTTTGAATTTTTTCGAATTTACTTCTGTTGATACATTCAATGACTCTTTTGAAGATTTTGTTGATTGCTTTGTACTGCACCCATTTTATTTTAATAAAGACAAAGTCGTAGCTGGGAAAAGTTGGATCGATTCAATTTTAGAGCTTGACGAAGATGATAAAATCGTCAGTATGATGACTCCAAGTTTTGACCCTCATGCATTTTTGGTAAAAATTGATGATAATTTTGAAGAGTATACTGTTGTAAGACTGTCTC
>JADGDM010000069.1 GCA_016744905.1 Sulfurimonadaceae bacterium
GTAAAATCCGTTAATTAAATTCAAATGGCCTAAACTATGAAAAAAATCATCTTTTCAACAGTAGCACTTCTGCTTACAATAGAGTTAAATGCTGATAATAACAGTATAGAAAGACTTGATCTTTCCATGGAAATTGGGATAGATAATGGAAGTAATAATCCAACTTTTTTTATACCAATGTACTGGAGTGATAATTGGTACAGTGGTATTGGTTATAAAACCTCGTCGACATACTTGGTTGATGCGCAAGAGACACTAACTGGAAAAGGGAAATTGGTCACGGGCACCTCTTCAGAAAGTTTAGATATCAATGTCTTGAGTTATCAAAGAAATTATAATAATTCTAACTATAGTGTAGGATTAACTACAAACTTCGAAACGGATACCTACGTGACTTCTGGATATGTACATAATAAAGTATCGGATGAAGTGGTTGCTTTTGATGGTCTTCAAACTTTTGAGAGTATTGGTCTTGGTATTTATGCCGACTATACAATACGCAATATTTATGATTTTTTCTCATTGCGTATTGGTACGACCATTACACCACTTATATTATTGAATTTTGATGAGACACAGAGTAAGGTTCCTTCCATAGAAGAACAAGCACAGTTGGTAAGCAGTTCATTTCAAGATGTCCAGTATGACCTCTTTATAAGTATGCAGTTTGATGTCTCTTCTTTTTTAGAAATCATTGCAAACTTTAGTTATGAATATATCCCTATCTCCTCAGATGCATTGGGTATCGATATCTCTGATGTAAACAACCAATACTTTACCGAATCTAACTTCTCATACCGAGCGAGTACCACAGATATGAATATTAAATTTTTATTACCAAAGTTCAACTTTTCTGGAATCAAGCCAGCCTTTGGAGTAGGAAAAAGATATTTTAGAAGTACAATAAGCTCGAGTAGTGGACTCTCTGAAGAGAACAATAGTGACGATAATTATTTTATTATTGGTATGAATAAATCATTTTAGGAAAAAATATGAAAAAAGAAATTTTAGTTTTAATTTTATTGCTACTCTTAGTCGGTTGTACAGATGAAACAAGCAGTACTGGTACCGGTGATGCTTCTACTGTAGGTACTCAGACAGATAGAACCGCAGATTTATCTAGCACTTTTAGTGTTGTTGAAAATGGAGAGTTGCCAAGTATATTTGAGCAATCTTTTGCTTGTATTGATAGTTTTAATGGAGAACTTTATGAGTTGGCACTAAGTAGTGATAAAAAAGCATCTGCTATTAATATAGAAGATGGGAATTACTCTGTTTCAGATAATAAATTTCATTTAACCCTGCCTTTTAACTATGGTAGTACGTATCAACATACCGGTCACTCTTTACTCAATAATACAATGATGGGTTACTTTAGTGGAACGGTAGGACAAGGTTATCAGCTTTATTGTATTGCGTATAAACATAACCTAGGAGACAAGACTACAACTCCCGTGACAATCAATTGTGTAAATCGAAGTTCCAGTACAGATGGTACCTTTACTGAGACAACAACAAAACGTTTTATACTTCAAGCAGATGGCTCTTCAAGTTATGAATTCTTTAATGATGTCTATTCAGGGGGCACTTCTGGGACCTTAAGTACAAATGCCTCTTCAACAGATTATGGAACGTATATCTATCTTCAAAGTACGGGAGAGTTTTCATTAAATTATATGTCAATTGATGTACAAAATCAAACAACGAGTATTAATACTTTTGATGGTGTACTTACAAATAGTGGAGCAAGTATCCCCGCAGCGAATGGAGATAGTGGCTGTACCTTAGAATAAATAACCTTTTTAAAACCCTAATTTAGATATAATCTCGTAATTTTTTTTACGGGATAATTATGAATTTTATTGAAACACGTGGTAATGACGCTACACACCCAGCAGAGGTAACTTTTTCTCAGGCAATATTAAGCCCAATCGCTTCTTTTGGTGGACTTTATGTTCCCAAATCACTACCAGACTTAGGTGAAGATTTTTTAAACAAACACCTTAACTCTAACTACAAAGAACTGGCAAAAGATATGCTTTCTCGTTTTGAGATCGATATTGCTCCTGAAGTAATTGACAGCGCGCTGGCTCTTTATGATGACTTTGATGACGCTAAAAACCCAGTACCAGTAGTAAAAGTAAATACCAATACTTTTGTTAGTGAACTTTATCATGGTCCCACACGTGCGTTTAAAGATATGGCACTTCAACCTTTTGGAATTGTCCTCTCTTCTATCGCACAAGCAAAAAATGAGAACTATCTTATTCTTGCGGCAACCAGTGGTGATACAGGTCCTGCTGCCTTAGAGACTTTTAAAAATCGTGCAAATGTACAAGTAGCTTGTCTTTATCCTGATGGCGGAACTTCTGATGTTCAACGCCTTCAGATGGTGACAGAAGATGCTAAAAACTTAAAAGTTATTGGTATCAAAGGTGATTTTGATGATGCACAAAATGCACTTAAACGTCTTTTAGCATCTGCTTCATTCAAGTCAGAACTGAAGACAAAACATATCTCACTCTCCGCAGCCAACTCAGTAAACTTTGGACGTATTATTTTTCAAATTATTTACCATATCCACTCTTACTTAGAGTTGGTTCGTCAAGATGAAGTGAAGATGGGTGAGAAGGTTTATCTAAATGTTCCATCTGGAAACTTCGGAAATGCATTGGGTGGTTACTATGCAATGAAGATGGGTCTTCCTGTCGAAAAAATTGTGATTGCTTCAAATGAGAACAACGTTCTAACAAAGCTTATTAATGATGGTAAGTATGACCTTCGTGACAGTTCAGTTATCCCAACTACATCCCCCGCTATGGATATCTTGAAGTCATCAAATGTAGAACGTATTTTATACGATATGTTTGGTGCGGCACGTACTAAAGAGTTGATGAGTGCCTTAGAAGAGGATAACAACTACGCACTTAGCGCGCCAGAGTTAGAATCAATTCAAAATATCTTCTCAGCTGATTTTTGTAATGGTGATGAGGGTAAAAAATATATCAAAGATACATTTGAAAACTCTCAGTATCTTATGGATCCACATACAGCAACATGTTTTAAAGCCCAAGCGACATGTTCAGATAAAAACATTAAATCAATTATCTACTCAACGGCTGAGTGGACAAAATTCTCACCAGTGATTGCGAACGCGCTTACAGGTGAAGAAGATGCCGAGGATATTACAGCACTGAAATCAATCTCAAAAGTAGCTTCACTACCAATTCCAGATATGATTAATGGTCTTTTTGATAAAGAGATTACACAAAATACAATCATAGAAAAAGAAGATATAGAAAAAGCTATTTTAGCTTTTCTCTAAAGGCTACTTGCCTTGCTTACTTTGTTTCGTCCAGACTCTTTTGAGTGATACAGTGCTCTGTCTGCTTGGTTAATTGCTTCTTGTGTGGATTCAGTACTATGAAGCTCTGAGACACCAAAAGAGGCACTTTGTCTGGGTAGGTCATCAAAATGATAATTGGCAATAAGTTCTTGAATCTTTTGTGCCACCTGTACGCTTTTTTCTTCACTACTGTTTGGAGAAATAATTAAAAACTCTTCTCCACCCCAACGTCCAAGAATATCTGTTTTTCTAATATTTTTTCGAACGATGTGTGCAAAAGTTTTTAAAATATAATCTCCTTTTATATGTCCATAATTATCGTTAACGCGCTTGAAAAAATCAATATCTATCATGATAAAGCTCAGGGGCGTTTTAAACCTTTTTGCATACTCAAATTGTTCGGATATAGAGTCTTCAAGTTTATGACGATTGTATAGCTGTGTTAACTTATCCGTCGTCGAGAGCAGTGTGAGTTGAGTGTTCTGTTCTTCAATAATCTGATTGGCTTTTTGTAATTTGATAAGATATCGTCGTTGTACAAGATATAAAATAACAAATAATATAAGAATAACTGCGGTGCTCAGGGTGACTTTTTGAAGTAATTGGTGACTCTCATCTGAGTAGTTGACATTAATCCAACTCTGTTTGATACGTTGATGATCTTCACGTATGATAGAGGTAACGGCCTTTTGTAAAATACTTAAAAGTATCAAGTTGTCATTTCTTACACCAATGCCTAACTCTAAAGAGAGGTCCAGTTTTCCTGCAACACGTAACTCTCCAATAAAACCTTGTTGAATAGCAAAACCAATGGTTGCCAAAGAGTCAACAAAGGCAAAAACTTCCGAATTTCTTACGGCCTCAAGTCCATCGTTGATGGTATCAAATTCGACAAGTATAATTCTTGGATATCTCTTTTTCAGTAGTTCAACAGAAGCATAGCCTTTAACAATCCCAACTCTTTTATTCATAATATCTTTGATATCTGCGATAAAAGATTGTGAATCTTTGGTACTTAAAACCAGTGGAAAGTTCAGGTATGAGGAGGTGAAGTTTAGATATTTATTACGAATAGGTGTCTCTTGAACCAAAGACATAATATCACACTTTCTCTCTTTTGCTAATTTAATAGATTCACTCCATGTACTTGTTTCAATCAGTTGAATAGGTTTGCCTATCTTTTTTTCAATGAGATTTATATACTCTGCTGCCATACCAACATGTTTACCCTCTTCTATGGCTTCAAATGGAAGCCAACTTGGATCTACACACATGGTGATTTTGTCGATACCTTTAAGATAGTCAAACTCTTCTTGGGTAAATGAGAATGGATTGCTTTGTGTATAGTTAAAGAAAAAGTCATGATGATCTTGACTGTTGCCAATAACCTCTTTTAGTTTTCTATTCATTACTTCATAATTGATAGAACCAATAGGAAATATGTTGGGCATTATTAATTTTTCTATCTGTTTGGCTTCAAAAAGAAGTGCTTCTATAGACTTCTTTTGAGAGTACTTGTTGTAGATGATAGTACTGAGTTCATATTGATTTTTTAGGGCGTATTCCCAGCCCTTTTTAGTCGCCTGTAGAAAATTTTTAATGAGTGTTGGGTTTTTTTCTACAAAGTCCAATGAACTAAAAAGATTATGTGAAAATGAGCGAATACCATAGGATTCAGGATTGATGATATTATAAGGAATTTTTGATTTTTGTATATGATACAATTCATTAGAGATAAATGCAGTAGTCACATCCACCTTTTTATCAATAAAATCTTGGATATTAAAAGAGTGGGGCACCAAAGTGAAATCAGATTCTTGAATACTGAATTTATCGAGTAATAGCTTCAACGAGGAGTTATTTAACTCTTCTTTAACTGCCATCAAGCGCTTTCCCTTAAAGTCTTGTGGTGTGAAAATATCTTGTTGGGCTATAAATACTAAAGGAGACTGTTTAATGTAGTTGGCTAAAAGTACTACAGGTTTATTTTGTGCTTTCAGGCGTACCAGATCTGCACTTTCTATACCAAACTCTACCTTTTGTGACAGTACGTCTTCAATGATATTGATACCGTTATGATACTCCTTAAGGTGAACGACAAGGCCAAGATCTGCGTAATATCCTAATTCATACGCTGCAATAAAACCAGCAGTTTCAAATTGATACTTCCAATCAAGCTGTAAGGTGATTGATTGTTTAGGCGGTTCTTTTGCTTGTAGGTGAAGTATGCTAAGTAAACTTAGAAAAATAAAAATGAAAAAGTTTTTGATTGTAGTTTCCTTGTCCTAATTGGCATTAGGAGTTAAAGACATACTTGACTCCATCAGTTTAATCTCTTTATCTCCATTGATAATAATTTTATCATTGGACTCTATTTTAGTTTGTTTAATTTTTTTGTCGTAATCAATATTGCGCAAAATATGTTTAATAGTCTCAAGTCGTGCTTTTTTCTTGTTATCTGATCTAACAATACTCCAAGGGGCATAGTCAGTATGCGATGCTAAAAGCATCGAGTATTTAGCGATGGTGTATTTGTCCCATAACTCTTGAGATTTTTCATCAACAGGAGAGAGTTTATACTGTTTCAGGGGATCTGTTTTACGTTTATCGAAACGTTTGGTTTGCTCTTTTTTAGAAACAGAGAAGTAGAATTTTAAAACGATGATTCCAGAGTTGACCAACATCTTTTCAAAGTCAGGTACCTCATGTAAAAACTCTTTATGTTCTTCTTGTGTACAAAAATCCATAACAGGTTCAACCCCACCACGGTTATACCAAGAGCGGTCAAAAAGAACAATTTCACCGGCACTTGGAAGATGTTTAGAGTAACGTTGGAAGTACCATTGAGAACGTTCGCTGTCTGATGGCTTGTCTAGGGCTACTACACGTGCACCACGAGGATTTAGATGTTCAGTTATTCGTTTGATCGTTCCACCTTTTCCAGCAGCGTCACGACCTTCAAAGATAAGCAGCATCTTAAGCCCCTTGTCTTTGACATGATTTTGCATTTTTAGCAGCTCTATTTGAAGGGTTTCAAGCTCTTTTTCATATTCTAAAACTTCTTCTTTTATCCAGACGGGTAGACGTTTTTTAAAACCTTTTTGATGACGTTTAAACTCTTTAGCTTTCTCTTCAGTACTCAGACGTCTATCGTCATGTTGCACATTTCTATCTCCATCATTAAGCTCATCTCTGAACATATTTTTTTTACCCATCAAGAAATCCTTTTAGCAGATTTTAGTCCTCACTTGGAGGGATACTACTAAATATTTTCTCATTTATCTCATTAATATCTGCTGTATTGGCAAAACAACTTTGATATCCACAAATCATATACTCACTTTCACTCTCATCTGAGGCATGAAGGTGTGCATAAGGATAACGAATGTTGCTAAGAATCTCTAAGTTCTTTTCTGTGGCCTTAATTACTCTGTCCTCTTTTAAATAACGCAGTGCTTGATTAAATAGATACGGGTGTCTCATCGGATTTTTACCAAGCTTAAATGAGCTGTATTCTATAGTTTTAAAGGCAAAAAGGCGATATTTGTCTTCACCACTATGAATGGCGATACTGAGTAAAAGATCTGCTATAACCCCAATTGCTCCAGGATAAGAGCTGTCTGTTGCATCCGCTTCCGTTTCAAATTCTCCACGACTAAAAAACCATTTACCTTGATCGTAGAAATTTTCCAGTGCTTGGTTGGCAATCTGTTGTGCTTTGATCAAATAAACTTCATCAAAAGTGGTTTCATAGGCGGTTACCAGTGCGGTTCCAAGATAGGCATAGTCTTCTAAAAAAGCACTGACTTTTGCTTCTTTACCTATGAGTGCAGAGTGCATCAATTTATTGTTTTTATACATATTTTCTAGAAGAGTATCGAGTGCATTGATGGCAATATTTTTATAGACCTTATCATGTTTACTCAAATCAAACAGCGCTTTAATCATCATGGCATTCCACGCTGTGATTACTTTTTTGTCGATAAATGGATAGACTCTATCTTTGCGCAGCGCGCTGAGACTTTTTTGTATTGCTTCAAAGTTTTTAAACTTACTGCCGTGCTCAATGCGAACGATATTGTCACCTTCAAAGTTACCTGATGCAGTGATACTGAGTTTTTCTAAAATCTTCTCTACATCTTCAAAACCCTCTTTTATAAAATGGGCCTTTGTCTCCTCATAATCATAAATAAAGTATTTACCTTCAATGCCTTCAGTATCTGCGTCACTGGCACTAAAAAATTGATTGTCTTCAAACATAAACTCTAACATAAAGTTGGCAGATTCTACTGCCGTATGTAAATAGGTGTGATTTTGAAGTGCCAGTCCTGCTTTGGTATACAGTTGAATAAGTAAGGCGTTATCATAGGTCATCTTTTCAAAGTGTGGAACCAGCCACTGTTCATCAACACTGTAACGACAAAAGCCACCATCAACCACATCATATATTCCACCAAGATGCATCGTATCCATTGTTTTGCTTAACATTGAAAGTGCTTCTTCATTCCCAAAGAGTTGGTGAATATCTAAGAGGGTGTTTAAAGTAGATGTTTGGGGAAACTTGGGTGTGACTGAAAATCCACCAAAGTTAGATTCAAAGTTCTGAGAACACTGTTTTACATAAGTAACAGCCAGTGCATCTTTAAGTTTAGATGCTTCTGTTGGACGTTCAGCGGGTTTCATAAAGCCCATGATTTCATCTGCATTTTGAAAGAGTTTTTCATCATTTTCTTGAACTTTTTCAGAGATTATTTTTGTTAATTCTTCAAAGCCAATACGTTGTCCGTCAGACTCTACAGGCATATATGTCGCAGCGTAGATAGGCTTAACATCAGGGGTAACAAAGATAGAAAGTGGCCATCCACCAGCGCGCTGGTTAAGTAGCTGGTGAAGTTCTTGATAATGTTTGTCTATATCTGGGCGCTCTTCTCGGTCCACTTTGATACAAACAAAGGTTTCATTCATAAATTTAGCAACGTCTTCATTTTCAAAAACTTCATGTTCCATCACGTGACACCAGTGACATGAACTGTAACCAATAGAGATAAAGATGGGTTTATTTTGATCTTTAGCTTTTGCAAAAGCTTCATCAGACCATGGGAACCAGTGTAGTGGGTTGTCTTTGTGTTGTTGTAGGTAGGGTGAGTCTTCTAAATGTAATAAATTTGCCAAGAATATTCCTTATTTTTATATAAATTATAATTCTTCTTAGAATAGAGAAAATTAACTAATAGAGTGCTTAATAAATATGACTGGTTCGGGATGTTTAATATTTACTGATAAGATTGTTTAGATTTATGTTTACACATTGTAATTATTGTCTTAAAAGTAGGCTTTGTAATGGTGGTTACATATATTATTTATTATTATCTGCTAGAATCTACAAATAATACTCAGGAGAAGATATGAAAAAATTACTAATTGTTCTATTTTTAATGACGCAAGCACTTTTTAGTGCGAGCTTTTTGATGCCAGATGAGGCATTTAAACCTTCCGTTACTATTAAGGGTGACACTGTTCACGTAGACATAGAGCTTGGAAAACAGATCTATCTTTATGATGAGCAACTCACTTACTCTATGGAGAGTAAAAATTACACCATGATTAATGAAAAAAGACCGAAGGGACATGAGCATGATGGAGAGATGGTGCATATGCCAAGTTTCCATTCTGAGTTTATGATTGCTAAAAATAGTGACAGTAGTGCTAAAGAAGATGTGAAATTTATTTTGAACTTTCAAGGTTGTTCAGAGCAAGGTCTCTGTTATGAACCGATGGAAAAAGAGTACACACTGAGTATAGATAATGCACTGTTGAAAAATAGTTCTGATGTAGATGTTAACAGCGCGCCAGAGACAGGATCAACAGTTGAAAAAATAGAAACACCTTCTCCTGTAGTTGATGATAATGTGGAAAAATCAGAAACAGACAGTATCGCAGATGTTATCAAAGATGCCAACATCTTTGTGGTATTGATTACATTCTTAGGTTTTGGACTTCTTCTATCGTTAACGCCGTGTGTTTTTCCAATGATTCCGATCCTCTCTTCAGTCATTGTCTCTCAAGGTGAGAACATGACAACGAAAAAAGCTTTCTTTTTATCTGTAGTCTATGTGTTAGCCATGGCTGTAGCCTATACAATAGCGGGAGTTTTAGCGGGTCTTTTTGGTTCTAATCTTCAAGCAGCCTTTCAAACACCATGGGTAATTTTTACATTTGCAGGTATCTTTGTCGCATTATCACTGTCTATGTTTGACTATTATGAACTTCAACTGCCAAACTCTTTACAAGCGAAGATGAGTACAGCCGGTCAAAAACAAGGCGGTGTTATGGGGGTTGCCATTATGGGCTTTTTATCTGCACTCATTGTTGGACCATGTGTGGCAGCTCCTTTAGCTGGTGCGCTTATTTATATCGGTCAAACTGGTGACGCTGTTCTTGGAGGAGCAGCACTGTTTGCTATGAGTATGGGAATGGGTATTCCACTAATTATTGTGGGAACAACTGCGGGTAAATATATGCCTCGTCCAGGTGTTTGGATGGACGCAATTAAGTCTATCTTTGGTGTGATGATGTTGTTTGTTGCAGTGTGGATGCTTAGTCGTGTGATTGATGGAAGTATTACTATGTTCTTATTTGCACTACTATTTATGGTTCCTGCGGTACACATGGGTGCTTTTGAGTCAGCGCGCTCAGCTAAACATAGAGCCATGATGGCCAATAAAAAAGCCTTAGGACTCATCTTCTTTATTATTGGGTCTGTACTTCTTTTGGGTTCTCTAAGTGGGGCTAAAAACTTTTTAAATCCACTAGAAAAATTTACAGCGATACCTATGGTTACGGGTGTTACAAATACAAGTAGTGAAAACAAATTTCAAGTTATTCACTCAAATGCTGAGTTGGATGAGATTATCGCAGGTGCGCAAGGTAAAACAGTTATGTTGGACTTTTATGCTGATTGGTGTACTTCATGTAAAGAGTATGAGCACAACACTTTCTCGGACGCGACTGTTAAAGCGGCGATGAGTGATTATATTTTAGTGCAAGCAGATGTGACTAAGAACAGTGATCAAGAGAAAGCCATGACAAAACGTTTTGGTCTGTTTGGCCCTCCAGGAATCATCTTCTTTAAAAATGGGAAAGAGGTACAAGGGAAAAAAATTATTGGTTATAAACCTCCTGAAGAGTTTTTAAAACTGCTTCAAAAGATCTAAAGCACAAGTTATTTGTGCTGAAGTTATTTTATAGATTATCTATTATAAATTGGGTGAAGTGTTCGACATTTTTCTGAGACTCAGAAATCTTGTTGATACTCTTGGCTTGAGACATATTAACAACGCCACCTCTAAAGATTGTCTTAAACGCACTCTTAATGCTCTCTATCTCTTCTTTATCCTCAAAACGTCTTCTGATACCAACGATATTTAAACCCTTGACAGAAGCGCTATTACCCTCAACCAAACAAAATGGAGGAAGATTACTATCAACCTTCGAGGCTCCACCAATCATAACACCCGTACCGATAACGATATTTGGTGTGACAGTGCTTAGACCACCGATGATGACTTTCTCTTCCGTACTAACATTTTCTTCTAGGGTCACAGCATTGGTAATGATGCTGTTTGCACCCAGCGTTACACCAGGATAGAGTTGTGTATACGCCATAATAAAACAGTCGTTTTCTATGTTTACTTTGTCACTGTCTTTAGTCTGTGTTCCGATAAGACAAAACTCACGAATATGGGTGTTTTTGCCTACCTCGATTTTACATTTTTCATTACCAAGTTTAGAGTATGAAAATATTTTTACATTTTCTCTTAATATCACACCCTCTTCACAGATGGCGTAAGACTGAAGGTCACATCCAGATTCGATAACAACATCTTTTCCAACCTTACAAAAAGGACCGATTTTAACATCATCAGCGATTTGTGCGCTAGCGTGGATAATAGCAGAAGGATGAATCATTATACTGTTGCTATCTCTAAAGTGATGATAGAATCTTGAACGGTTGCTAGTGAACCAATATCATCATCAACAAGGTAGCTGATAAATGATTCGATTTCTTTAACCAGTGGCTCATCTTTTTTGATGTGACAACCACGAACGACGTAAGAGTTGTTCACATGGAAACCAGAGTACTCACGTAAGTTTTGAGTGATTAAATCTGCTTCAAAATAACCATCTTTACACGCCACTTCAATGGTGCGTTTTTTAAATGGTGTTAACCAATTGGTTGTGATATCAGCCACAATTTCATCTTCAAGTTTAAAACTAAGCACTGCGTTATCTTCATGATGATTATGAATTTTACGAGATTTGAAAATTGACTTTTCTAAGATATTTCTATGTGTGATAAAACGAATCAGATCGATATCATGTACAGAGAGGTCTGTCAGTACACCAACATCAGCGATCCGTGGAGGAAATGGTCCCACACGAGTAATCGACACTGAGTAGATCTCTTGATCTTTTAACTCATCTTTAAGGGCTTGAACAACAGGGTTAAAACGTTCAACATGACCCACACATGACTTAAGGCCTTTTGCTTCAAGTGCATCTTGGATAATGTTGGCATCTTCGATAGACGAGGCAACTGGTTTTTCGATAAAGATATGTACATCATGAGCGATACATTTCAGTGCAACTTCTTTATGTAAAAAAGTAGGCACAACAATGATGGCTGCATCAGGTTTGGTCTCTTCAAGCATCGTATCAACGTCTGTATAAAAAGGCTCTTTATACTCTTTGTTTTTTACCACATCACACAGTGCACAGATCTCGATATTTTCGATGCCTTGAAGTACACGGTAGTGGTTTTGTCCCATTGAACCCAGTCCAATTAGTGCGATTTTTAACATGCTAGTTTTCCTTTAATGCGTTGGTAATAAAGTCTTGTTGTTCTTTTGTTAGATAAGGGCTCATAGGCAGTGACATAATCTCTTCACTGACTGCTTCCGAGAGTGGAAAGTCACCCTTTTTATAACCAAGGTCACTAAACGCTTCTTGAAGGTGTAGAGGCATAGGATAGTGCACTGCGGTTGGAATCTCTAGCGCGCTGAGTTTTTCTACAACACTCGCTCTGTCTTTAACACGAAGTGAATACTGTGCATAAACAGACGTACCATTTTTATGAACAAATGGCGTTGTGTGTGTGCTTTGGCTTAGAAGCTCTGAATAACGCCCACCAATCTCTTGGCGCGCTTGAACTTCTTTATCAAAGTATTTTAGTTTGACATTTAAAACTGCGGCTTGAATGGCGTCAAGACGACCATTGATACCGATGAGTTTATGTTTATAACGCTCATTTTGACCATGATTAAGAAGCATTCTTATTTTTTCAGCAAGTGCTTTATCAGAAGTGAAAATTGCTCCACCATCTCCATAAGCACCAAGAGGTTTAGACGGGAAGAAACTTGTACAACCTATTGTTGAAAGGTTACAAGATTTTTTACCCTTATACTCTGCCCCAAAACTTTGACAAGCATCTTCGATAACAGTGAGCTTGTGTTTGATGGCGATATCATTGATAGCGTCCATGTCTGCACATTGACCATAGAGTGAAACTGGCATGATTACTTTTGTCTTGTCTGTAATAGCTGCTTCGATTTTTGAAGGATCGATATTGTAAGTTTTTTCATCAATATCAACAAAAACAGATTTTGCACCTAAAAATGCAATCACTTCAGCTGTTGCTATAAAAGTAAAAGGAGTTGTTATAACTTCATCTCCAGCACCAATGTCTAGAGCCATAAGAGAAAGTAAAAGAGCATCAGTACCACTACTACAACCGATGGCGTGCTTTGCGCCCGTATATGTTGCAAGATTAGCTTCTAAATTATTTAGTTTTTCACCACCAATAAACTGAGCATTTGTAAAAACGTCTAAAACTTCTTTGTCTATCTCTGTTTTATACTCTTGATATTGTGCTTTTAAATCTATAAAATTTATTTTCATTCTTTTATTTTTCCTCTATTATTTTTGCTATAGTTTTTGAACTACCATGTTTCAAATATCCACGTAATGCTTTAGAATCATCTAAAAACCTACTTCTATCATAGGTATAAAAAGCATCTGCTAATTTCTCAACAGTTACATCTTCTTGAATAAACTCAGGATGAATACTACGTCCTGCAAATTTTGTGTACATTATATTACTTAAACCTATATGACTAAGCTTAATTAATCTACTTGCAATGAAGTAATCAAGTGGCTTAGCTATATAACTTAAAATGAAAGGAATCCCTATCAAGGAAGCTTCCAAAGTTGCTGTGCCACTACAGATAAATGCAAAGTCTGATTCTACTAAGGTTTTATGTGCATCATTTGATATTTTAAAACTTGTTAGGGTACCATAAAGTTCTTGTATTTCTACTTCACTAAAATGTTTTGGAATGATTATAGTTGCTTGGATAGCAAGCTTCTTTTGCAATTCTATAAAAACAGGCATAAGCTTTTTTATTTCACCCTTTCTACTTCCTGGCATAAAAGCAATAGTTTTCACTTCATCATTTAAACTCTCTTTATACTCTGTAATAGTATCGAGTAGAGGGTGTCCAACATAGGTTATAGGTGCATCTTTAGGGTAATAATCTGATTCAAAAGGTAAAATAGAAGCGAGTTTATCTATAGTTTTTGCAAGGACAGGAATACGCTTTTTCTTCCAAGCCCAGGCTTGGGGTAAAATATAATAAATTATCTCTTTATCTGGATAACGCTTTTTAATTTTTTTAGCTAAAGGCAGATTAAAACCTGAAGAATCAATGAGTAAAACCTTGTCTACATCCTCAGCCAAGTCAACCATTTGCGCATTAAGTTTAAAGAAAAATCGAATTTTTTTAATCACATCAACAAAACCCATAATGGCTAAACTTCGTAAATCGACTATAGGAGACCCTAGGTTTGAATCAAAAATTCCAACGAACTCAACATCTTGTTTAAGTTCTTTTTTTAAAGATTTTAAATGCACATTTGCCGAATGTTCTAAGGCACTGACTAAAAGTTTCATGAGCCACCATCTCCATGTGTCTCAAAACTAGTATCATAGCGTTCAGCCGCTTCGTCTTCTACAAAATCTTGCATGTATGTAGTGAGGTCATCTATATCTTCATCACTTAAGTCTACAGAATACGTAATCATCATCTCTTGTGCTTGTGTATCAGCTTGTTTTGAACGAAAACGTTTTAGTTTGTATTTCATATAACCTTTAGCACGATTTGCCAAATAAGGAAAAGTATTCATCCCTTCTAGTTTATGCCCATGACATGAGTAACACGCTTTAGCAATGTAAAGTGCTTTTCCTTTTTCATACGATGTTTCTGCCTCTAAAGAGAGAAATAATAGTAATATACCAATAATAATACGCAATTCTAAGCCTTAATAATTTATAATACTCTTATTATATCGAAGGT
>JADGDM010000070.1 GCA_016744905.1 Sulfurimonadaceae bacterium
CTTTAGTAATTTAAAAATAATAAATATTGATGATATTCAAAATATATTTAGTGATTTAATTGAAAATGTAGAGGAAAGGTTTGAAATATCTGATCAAAATGAAATACAGAAACAATTTGTAGAAAAAGTACAACAAAAATTAGAAAAAATCTATAAATTAATTTTAAATACAACAACTTCAAAAACCAAATTAAAATCAAGTGTTATAGATGATTATATTAAATCATTAAATAAAACAGTTACTCTTATGTATCCACATTCACACCTACAGCATAGGCAGCAACAGCAAAATAACCAGAGAATGAGTTTGAACATTTTGGATGTAATATTTGATAATAGAAAGTTTCAAGAATTATTATTAAATTTTTATTTTGAAATATACCGTGTAACTAATAATTCCACTAATGTCACATCATATATGACAAATATAGTAAATAAATATGAAACTTTAAAAGAGCCCTTTTTTAAATTATCACTTGAATTAAGAGATACGAATAACTACCATTTACAACCATTATTTCCATATCTAATAGAGCTAAGTGATATTAATAGTAATTTATTCAAACTATATGAAAAATTATTTATACAGGATAAATATAAAAATGGTGAAAAAGTAAGAGATAAATTAAATACCTTATTAGAAGGGTATATAACAGAAGAAAATGAAACTGTAGAATCTTTTCTTATAGTTATGCTTCAAGATATCTCATTAAAATCGGTAATTACAGAAATAGTCACTACTTTATCAACTGATGAAATTGTTTTATTACCAAAAGAAATTCAACAATTAACTTATGATTATTTATGTGAAAATGATAAACTATTTGAGATAGAAGATAAAATTGATTTTATAAAAGAAGTGTTGAGTTTTGATAATAAGTATAAAGACTGTATCGTTAAAATCATTGTTTCTAAACTTCAAAATAGAGTGAAGGTTAAAGGCGCTTTAGAGATTTTAGACAGCTTAAAACATCCATCTATTGGGAATAAGTCTGAATTGTGCTCAGCATTAGAAAAACAAAAAGATCATAAAGAATTTTCAGTTGGAGTTGAAAAGTACATAGAAAAATATTCGATAAAAGAAAGTAGTTAACTTGGAATCAAAAATAAACAGAATAACAGACATCTTAAGAAGAGATGACGGTATTAGCGGTGCTATGATGTACACCGAACAAATCTCGTGGATACTTTTCTTAAAATTTCTTAGTGATTTGGAAGACTCTAAGGCTGATGAGGCACTTCTTAATGGGCAGGATTATACTTATATCCTTGATGAGAAGTTTAAGTGGGCTTCTTGGGCTTGTCCTAAAGTGCAAGATGAGAAAGGAAAATGGAAGCTTGATGTTATTAATTCTAAGAGTGGTGAAGATCTTTTAGAATTTACCAATAAAGAGTTATTCCCTTATCTTAAAGGCTTCAAGTCTATTACCCAAGATCCTAAATCCATCAAGTATAAAATCGGGGCTATTTTTGAATTTTTAGATAATCGTATCGCAAATGGGCATACTCTTAGAGAGGTTTTAGACATTATAGACGCTATGGATTTTCACAATCAAGCGGATCTGTTTCAGCTTTCACTTATCTATGAAAAACTTTTAAAAGATATGGGCAGTGATGGTGGCAATAGTGGGGAGTTTTATACACCCCGTCCACTGGTTCAAGTCATAGCCGATGTTGTCAACCCTCAGATCGGAGAGACGGTTTATGACCCTGCGGTTGGCTCGTGTGGATTTCTTATCGAAGCGTACAATCACATCCGATATGTCAGCGCGCAAGAAAAAAAACAGCGAGAACTCTCTACTTCTCAGTTAAAGTTTTTAAATGAAGATACCTTCTTTGGAAATGAAAAAACACCACTCTCTTATGTCATGGGTGTGATGAATATGATACTTCACGGTGTTGAATCTCCCAACATCTCAAAAGCGAATACACTTACTAAAGACATCCGAGGATTAGAAGAGAAAGATAGATTTGATTGTATCTTGGCAAATCCTCCTTTTGGTGGAAAAGAGAACGACAGTATCCAGCAAAACTTCCCTATCAAATCAAATGCTACTGAGTTGCTCTTTTTACAACATATGATGAACCATCTCAAACTCAATGGACGATGTGGGGTGGTTATTCCAGAGGGTGTTTTATTTCAAACGAACAAGGCATTTAAAAGTGTCAAACAAGAGCTTTTAGAGCGTTTTAATGTGCATACTGTACTTTCACTTCCAGCAGGGATATTTTTACCTTATAGTGGTGTTAAAACGAATGTCATCTTCTTTGATAGAAATGGAAGTACGTCAGATATATTTTACTACGAAGTGAACCCACCACAAAAGCTCACAAAGAACAGACCTATTCGGTACGAAAACTTCAAAGAGTTCTTGGATGTATGGGAAGATAGAACTCTTACGGATAACTCGTGGATAGTCAATATTAATGACATTAAAGAGTTTGATATATCAGCCAAAAATCCAAATAATATTGAAGTTATAGAGCATAAATCACCGATGGCGTTGGTTGAGAATATTAAGGGTAATAATCAAGAGATAAATGATTTGATGGATGAGATTGAAAAAATATTGGTGGGAAAAGATGTTTAAGAAGTTCAGTACCCTTGGCTACACCTCAAAGGATGCAGGCTTACAAGGGAATTACAAGTGCATTATAAGGCAGTCGGTATGAATAGTAGCTTAATAAATAAATTTATAAGCGATAATAGACTGAGTAGCTATAAAAATATATCTGAGTATGAACAAAATTTAATCTTCTCAAAAAAGTCCTATATACCTTTGTCTATACTTGAGGTTGCACTGAGAAATTCGATAGATACTTTACTAAGTGAAAAAATTGCTTCTGATTGGTATGATAAAGATGATTTTTTAACTAAAGACAGTAAAGGTAAAATTTTACAGGCGATAGAGCTTTTAAAGATGAGAAAAGAGAAGATTTCGAAGCATAAAATTATTGCTGAACTGTCGTTTGGTTTTTGGGTAAATTTATTTAAAAAACCTTATGATAAAAAATTAAGAATCAATGATTTGAAAATAATATTTCCAAATCTACCTTTAAGAAAAACTAAATTGACCAATAGAGAAATTATTTATAAAGAGTTAAATCATATAAGAAACTTCAGAAATAGAGTGTTTCATCATGAACGGGTATTGAATAGAGATAATTATAATTTCATTTTTAATGAGATAGATGAAATATTGAGTTATTTTGATGAAGAAGTATGTGCATTTTCAAAAAGAGTAAATAATGACTGAGTTGTATGCGCTTCCTGATGGGTGGGAGTGGAAAACTTTAGGGGAATCATTTATTGTAAAAGATGGGACTCATGACTCACCAAAGTATATTAAAGAAGGTGGGTATCCTTTATTTACATCTAAAAATTTAAAAGACTATGGGATTGATACAGACAATTTTAAACTTATCAATGAAGAAGATTATCAAAAAATAAATAAAAGAAGTAAAGTAGATAATGGTGATTTACTATTCGCTATGATTGGTACTATCGGTAATCCAACAATAGTTAATTTTGAACCTAATTTTGCAATAAAAAATGTTGCACTTTTTAAACCTAAATCTGTTGACAATACTATTCAATTCCTAAAATATTATTTCAATTCAAATACTGTAAAAAACAAAATGCTTAATGAAGCTAAAGGAGCAACTCAAAAATTTGTGGGATTAACATATTTAAGAGCTTTCCCTTTTCCAATTATTCCACTCTTAGAACAACAAAGAATAGTTTCTAAATTGGATAATCTTTTTGAAAAGATAGATAAATCAATAGCCTTACATCAAAAAAATATGGATGAAGCTGATGTGTTTATGGGTAGTGTTTTGAATGAAAAATTTGAAGAATTAGATAATAACGAAACAGTATCATTAAAAGCTATTACAACAAAAATTGGAAGTGGTTCGACTCCACGAGGTGGACAAAAAGCTTATAAAACTGAAGGTATTAGTTTAATCAGAAGTATGAATGTACATGATAATGGTTTTAGAATTAAAGGTTTGGCTTTTATAGATGATGAGCAAGCTAAAAAATTGGATAATGTAACGATCAAAGAGAATGATGTATTACTAAATATTACGGGTGCTTCTGTAGCGCGTTGCTGTATAGTAGATAAAAACTATCTCCCTGCAAGAGTAAATCAGCATGTTTCCATTTTGAGGTTAAAAGATGAAATGATTCCAAGCTTTTTACATTACTATTTGATAAGTCCATCTGTAAAATCAGAATTACTACTCAGTTCCTCTGGTGGGGCAACAAGAGAAGCGATAACAAAGAGTATGTTAGAAGAATTTCAAGTACCACTGATCTCACTTAAAATACAAGAAAAAACAGTAGCTTATGTAGAGGATATTTCAAAAAAAACAGAAAAGATAAAACAAGTCCAAAAAGAAAAAATGGAAAGTTTGGTGGCGTTAAAAGCTTCCATTTTAGATCAAGCATTTAGAGGTAAATTATGAACTTAGAAAAACGCTTAATACAAGAAGGCACGCACATCGAATACAGTTCACCTGAACTTCTTTTTTTAGCCGATAGTGGACAGCCTTATCGTGGGAGTTTACATGTAGACTTTTTAAGTGTGGGTGAGACTTTTGATTTGATTGGTTTTAAAAAGTACATCACTTCACTGCGCGCTGTCACACTAAATGCAGAAGATATCGCTTATGAAATCTATACCAAGATAGATACGAGTATAATGAGCAAAAATTTAGGGGTCGTGGTTGATTTAAGTGCCCGTGGTGGCATACAACAACGTCTTAGTTTTGGTACAGCATTTGATGTCGTAAAAAAAGCAAATATTTTTCAAGTATCGTAAATAACAGGAGTAGAATGCATGAGCATGAGTAAAAATGAAATAGTTAACCTCAGTATAGAGATTGTGATTAAGTTGGTACTATTGGGTGCCGTTTTATATTGGGCACTTCTAATTTTAAAGCCATTTTTAATGTTGGTTATTTGGGCAATCATCATCGCAGTCACACTCTCTCCTTTAATTGGAAAGTTAGAAAAAAGATTTACCAATCAACGTAAAAAGATTATTATAAGTATCACTATTTTTGGCGTTTTAGCGCTTTTAGTGCCGAGTTATTTTCTCTCAGAGTCTGTTTATGACTCTTCAGTTCAAGTCGCTCATCAGTTAAAAGAGGGCAGTTTGGTTATTCCTGCTGCACCTGAAAAGTTAGAAAGTTTTCCAAGACTGTATACGATGTGGAATGATGCTGCAAACAACATGGACGAGACCTTACAAAAATTTGCGCCACAACTACAAGAGTATGGTGGAAAACTTCTCTCTGCGGTAGGGAGTATATTGGGTACTATTTTACAGTTTGCGGCTTCACTCATCATTGCGGCGGTATTTTTAATGAATTCTGATGGTAGTGTTAAAATTTATCATGCTATTTCCCGTCGTTTACTCGGTGAAAAAGGGATAGCATGGGCAAATCTCTCTGCTTTAACAGTGCGCTCTGTTGTTCAAGGCGTCTTAGGTATAGCACTGATTCAAGCCACGTTGGCGCTTATTGGTCTTTTACTTATTAAGATGCCATTGGCGCCTCTTTGGGCTTTTGTGGTACTTTTCTTAGCCATTATTCAACTGCCTCCTATCTTGATTTTAGGGCCTTTAGCTGCCTATGCATTTTCTTATACGGGAACAACTCCTGCGAGTATCTTTTTAGTCTACTCTCTTGTAGTCAGTACGTCAGATGCCTTTTTAAAACCATTACTTTTAGGTCGGGGTGTCGATGTTCCGATGTTGGTTATTTTACTCGGCGCCATTGGGGGAATGATTCTCTCAGGTATCATTGGTCTATTTGTAGGTGCGGTTATCTTGGCCTTGGCTTACAAACTTTTTACAACATGGCTAGATGATGAAGTAAGCGAAGTGAAAATATTTAAATAAGCCATGGAAAATATTACTAAAGACAATAATTTTATCTACCTTTTAATGGCGCTGTTGCTTTTTCTATTCAGCAGCGCGCTGATTCATGAGGTGGAGTTACCCTTTGTCGATCTTATGATGAATGGTGTGATTATCTTTTTATTTATCGTAGGTATTCACAGTATCAAGATAGAGCATACATGGCGGTGGGCCGTCTATTTTTTAAGTGCCATCCTGTTTGGGATTACCTTACTGAACTTTTTCCTTCCTCAAACATTTATTGCCTTTATTGAACTCTCCATACTTCTTATATTTTTTATAGGTGCTTTTACTATCTCATGGAAACAGATACTGTTTACAGAACAGATCAATCAAAATGTGATTATTGGATCGGTTGTTCTTTTCCTTCTTTTGGGTCTTATTTGGACTGTGATTTATCTGATACTTTTGATGATTAATCCAGATGCATTTAATGGGCTAGAACTTTTAAAATGGCAAGAAAACTTTAACACTGTGGCGTACTACAGTTTTGTAACATTAACGACGGTGGGTTATGGAGACATATCACCACGTTATGATGTGGCAGAATTTTTTGTCTATATTGAGGCGATAGCGGGCATATTTTTTATGGCCATTGTGGTCTCTACATTAGTAGGTTCACGCCAGAAATGATCTCTTTTTTTAATGAATGGCTCTTTTTTAGTTTTAGTGATAAGTTAAAGTTCTCCATAAAAGTATCTCTTTCCTTAATGCTCTCGTATATGATTCCTATGGCAATGGGTTGGGCACAGCCTAGTACGGCAGCGATTACGGTAATGTTGATTGCGACATCTGGTGTGGTAGGTGAGTCTGTAATGAAAGGTCTTATTCGTATCGTTGGTACAATTATAGGCGCAATTATTGGGATGGGTTTAATTGCACTCTTTCCGCAAGAACGTATGAGTTATCTTCTTGTTGTCTCTATCGTGGTACCTCTTATTCTTTATCTTTATCATGCGTATCAAGGTGACAGTACCGTCTTTATGTTGAGTGCCTTGATGATATTGATGGTTTTTAAAGGTGGAGAGGTAGATGATATTTTTCTTTATGGTGTTGATAGAACGTACATGACACTTTTTGGGATTATTATCTATACTATTATAGGTATTTTTCTATGGCCGGTGAAAGTCGAAGACTCGACGATGGAAGATGCTAAGACATTAAGTGCATTTAATTTAGAGTTTTTTAATAAAACAGTACTGGATAAGGGGAGTGATGATGCACTTTTAGTGCAGATGAAAACTGCTTTGAGCGCGCTGAATACCTCTTATGTAAAAGCAGGTTCAGGCTCTGTAGAGATGAATATAAATTCTAAAAAGTGGGATGATATTATGCGTAAATATCAAAGACTCACGGCTACTTTAGAAAGTATTGATGCGCATGTTTATGAAAAAAGTAGCTTAGAATACCAGCGTTATATTGCTGAATATGCCAAACATTTACAAAGTATTTCTGAGTTGTTTAATGCAGTTTCAGATGCTTGGATTGAACCAACAACACAGTATATAGAAAAACCAAAAAAACTTGAATATCGTATATCTAGTATGACAAATATTGGGCATTTAGAACGTTCCAATGTTATAGCCCATGCTCAGAACTTAAATCAACTTCAAGATGAATTGTATGCGCTATTAGAAAGTGTTAACGCACTCTATACCGAGGTTCCTTTAGAAAATAATACACGCACAACACCTACTTTTGTTTTTTTAGACCCTGAGTACATTAAAGGAACCGCGCAAACATTTCTTATCTTTTGGTTTTCAACAGCTTTATGGATTTATCTCAATCCTCCAGGTGGATTCATGTTGGTGACCTTGGCAACAGTCTTGAGTGTATTAACCTCATTTAGTCCGCTCAAACCGTCTATGCTTATAAAAATATTTACAATTGGTTTTATTTTTGCACTCTTGATGTATGTTTTTGTTCTACCAAATCTCGTCTATGCATGGCAGTTGGCACTTTTTCTCTTTACCTATACCTTTATCGCATTTCATCTGCTCAACCCTAAGATATCTGTATTTTTTCTCTTAGGGTTGTTTACCTTGGGTATTGGCAATACAATGCACTACCATTTTGATATCTTTTTGATAACACTTTTGGTCTTTTATCTTTTTCTTTTTATCTTAATGCTCTTTTATTATATTCCCTTTTCAACAAAGCCTGAGCATCTTGTTCTATTGATGAAAAAAAGAGCATTTAAACATATCAGCGCGCTACTCTCTTCTGAAAAGCGTGCTGAAGATTATCATCAATTTCATCTAGAACGTAGTGTAAGTAAATTACAACTGTGGGCTTTAAAAGTCGATGGCAGGTATTTTAAAAAAAGTAGTGTGCAAGAGTTAGCAGATTTTAGTGCTGCATTACTGCTGCTAAGTTCAAAAATTAAACTTTTCAACAGACACAATGCACATTTTAAAAAGAGTGTTCTATATTTGAAAATTAGAGAGTTAAGTGAGGGAAAATTATTTGAAAAATTGGGTGAGACTTTTCTTGAAGATAAAAGTGTTTTAGAGAGAGAAACTACTTTTAATGAGATACGTGCACAAATTCATAATATAGAAAGTACCTTAGAAAAATTAAAAGCTGGCATCAATATTGAAAGTATCTCACATGAAGATATTGGTGATTTTTATATCAATATTGACCTTAGACACAGTCTTTGGATGGCTTTAGAAAAAACAAATAGATTAATGAATACAATTGATTTTGAGGATCTGAAAATGAGTAGGTTATAGGAAATAATATGAAAAAAATAGTAAAAATTACTTTGAGTCTATTGAGTACAGTACTAATGATGAGTGCCTGTTCTAAAGTGGGCCCTGATTATGTAAAACCTAAAGAACTGGCGCTTCCTGATGTTTGGGAGAGTACACTGGAAAAAAGCGATCATAATATCACTACATGGTGGAAAGGTTTTAATGATGAGACACTGAATGTATTGGTGGAAAAAACCTATGCGCAGAATTTAGACCTACGTGGGGCAGGGCTTCGTATCTTACAAGCACGTGCAGTTCTGGGTATCTCTGATGGCTTACTTTATCCACAACAACAAAACCTCTCTGCAAATTTAGCAGGTGGGCGCGCTGGTGGTAATAACTACCTGGGCGCTGGTGTAAACTTCAACATGGCTTGGGAAATGGATGTCTGGGGTAAGTATGCCCGTGGTATCGAATCTTCTGAGGCAACGCTTTATGCAAGTGTGGCTTCATATGATGATATCTTGGTCAGTATCATCTCAGAGGTAGCGCGCAATTATGTGAACTACCGAACCGCACAAGAGCGTATTGAGTATGCAAAACGAAATATTGTTATTCAAGAAAAAATTGTTCAGATTACACGTATTCAGTTTAATGCAGGCAATGTCTCTGAGCTGGATTTACAACAGTCTTTAACGCAACTCTATGGAACACAATCTATCTTACCAAGCCTAGAACTTTCAAAACTCAAATCGCGTAATGCTATTGCTATTTTAATGGGTACGATACCTCAAGAATTAGAGATGATTTTACAAGACAATACGGTCAAAAAAGATATCTTAGAATCCTCAGATGTTTTTAAAGATATCTCGCAAACTCTTGCGTCTCACAACTATGCGAAGGCGACCTATATCCCGATTATGGATTTAGACACCAATATCTCTATCTCCGCTGAGTTGGTTCGTCGGCGTCCTGACTTACAAGTAGCAGAGCTTCAAGCACGTGCACAAAATGCACAAATTGGATCTGCAAAAGCGGAACTGTATCCACACTTTTCGCTCTTTGGAAACATTGGTTATAACAATCAGCGCGCTGGTGGAGTTTCATTATCTACTGGGAATGCTATAGGCATCAGTGTTGGTCCCTCATTCTCTTGGAATATCTTTCAATATGGACGAATAAAAAATCAAGTAAGACTCCAAGATGCACTATTTCAAGAGAGTATGAATAACTATAATAAAAAAGTACTATTAGCCGTTCAAGAGGTTTCAAATGCACTTAATGGCTATAAACTTACCCACTCTCAGCTGGAGTATAACGCACAAGCTATTGGTGCAACGGTGAAATCATTTAATATCTCAATTACACAGTACAATGATGGTTTGGTTGGTTATCAACGTCTTTTAACCTCGGTGCAAAATCTCACACGCAACGAAGATCAGTACGCACAGATTCAGGGTAATATTGCAACGCAAATTATTGCTTTGTATAAGTCTCTTGGTGGAGGATGGCAGATGCGAGAGGGACAAGACACTTTAAATAGTGATGACATAAAACAGATGCAAGAACGCACAGATTGGGGTGAATATTTTGATAAATAACTTTCCTCATGAACTCTGCCTAGGAGATGTCTATTTTTCACCTTTTCTCTTAGTTCTCTTTTTGGCATTTATTGCCAGCGCGCTAAGTGCTACGATATTTAATCGCTTGAAGCTTTCACAGTTTTTACTCTATCCGGCACTAAGCTTTCTCTCGATGATGGTACTTTATATCGTTACCATCGATCACTTTTTTATAAAAATATAACAGGACATCTGATGAATAGAATTAAACTACTGGTAAAAATAATCTTAAATATCGCCATCTTGGGTGGGGGTCTTTACTTTGGTTATCAAAAATTTCAAGAGTATTTTGATAACCCATGGACACGTGATGGTCAAGTGCGCGCACAAGTAATCCAGGTCTCTCCTCGTGTTTCAGGCATGGTGACCGCTATCTCTGTTGTTGATAATCAAGCGGTTACAAAAGGAGATCTTCTTTTTGAGATAGATCCTAATCCTTATTATATTGCGCTTTCTCAAGCCAAAGCTGACTTAAAAAGAGAAGAGGCGAATGCACGTGGAACAAAGATTGAGTATGATAGAGTTAAAGGGATAGCGGATAAAAATATGGGGGCAGTTTCTCAAAGAGACTTGAACCGTAACCGTGTAAATTATGAAAAAGCAGTGGCAAAAATAGAGGCGTATAAAGAGAAAATCAAAACAGCAAGACTGAATCTCTCATTTACCAAGGTTCACGCTTCTGTGGATGGTTATGTTTCAAATATTAACTTTCAAATAGGCTCTCAAGCTGTGGCAAATCAACCTATCTTAGCGCTAGTGGATTCTAACTCATTTTGGGTGTTTGGTTACTTTAGGGAGAACATGATTGCGGAAGTTAAAGTTGGTGCACCATCTGTTGTGACTTTGATGGCGTATCCAGATACACCACTTCATGCAGAGGTGGAGTCTATTGCATGGGGTATCTCACATTCAGATGGAAATGCGGGAGAAAATCTACTCCCTTCTATTGCGCCTGTATTTCAGTGGATACGTTTGGCTCAACGTATTCCAGTGCGTATTAAGCTTGATACTTTACCTGAAAATGTAGAGTTGCGTTTTGGATTGAGTGCTTCAGTACTGGTGTATAAAAATTTTGAAAATAAGGAACAATAGTGACAGAGAATGAAGAGAGAGACTTATCCCTAAGTCTTCAAGGTATGAATAGAAAACAGCAGTTATTTGTTCGTTATGTAGTAGCGATTTTAATTGATTTAACAGTTTTAAGCCTCTTTAACGAGTTTTGGCCTCAGTTTTTACATATAGAAACTTTTTCACTTTCACTCTTTGCGGCAATTATTTTACAAGTTTTACTTCAGTTGACCTTGCTTGCTGAGCATAAGGTAGCGGAATTTTTTTTCAAGGGCAAAAGTGGTTTAGTGAGCAATATTCTCAGAGGAATCACTGCGTGGAGTATGATTTTTGTATCAAAACTCATTATGTTAAAAACCATCTCTTTTGCCTTCGGTGAGAGTGTGCATTTTGGTGGACCCGTTCATGGGGTGATTGCTTTTATTATTATTATTACAACGATGATTATTTCAGAGCAGGTGGTGATTAAAATTTATCGTTCATTGGGGAAATAATGAAACATCTGTTGGCTGCCTTACTCTCTGCACTACTATTGTTTATGACAGGGTGTTCTTATAAACATGCGCCTGATTATGTAGAGCAAAAAACAGTTCTAAAGCCAGCTTCTTCTTCATTTTACCAATTGGGTTTGGTAGATGTTGAAAGGATGGCTCCCTTATCAGGCTTCTACTCACTTGGCTCTAATTTTGATGCTTTGATTGCCCGTATGTATTTGATGCAGCATGCAAAAAAAAGTATTGATCTTCAATACTATATGATCCATCTTGATTTAACCGGTAAGATAATCTATAAGTTGGCACTTGACGCCGCAGATAGAGGTGTGAAGGTACGTATTATCTTAGATGATATCGATTTAAGTCATAAAGATGAGCTTTTGGCTACTTTAGATATGCATGAAAATATAGAGATTAGAGTGTTTAACCCAACGTATTTTCGTGGTCTTTTTAAGATGTTAGAATTTGGTTTTCGCTCCGGTAGTGTAGGACGACGTATGCATAATAAAGCGTTTATCGTTGATAATAGCGCCATGATTATTGGTGGACGAAATATCGCAGATAACTATTTTGGGATAGATCATAAAAAGGTTTTTATAGATAATGATGTTATGGGCATTGGACCGGTAGCCACACAGGTGACGTATCAGTTTGATACCTATTGGAACAGCGATAATGTTTATGGATACAGCACTATAACAAAGCTCAAAGAGAAGAAACTTAATAAAATTAGAGAGCATCTGGATGATTTTAAAATTTCTTTAAAAGACAACCCTTATATGGCCACCTTTAATGATATGAATTTTACGAGAGAGTTGAGAAATAAAAATTTGAAATTGAGATTTGCTGAGGCAAATATTCATTATGATGCACCTGAAAAAATCAGCACTTATCTGTATGATAAACGAACCCACTTAAGTCAAGAACTCATTCCTTATATGTTAGAAACAAAAGAGTCCTTAAAAATTATCAACCCCTACTTTGTACCCAATGAAAAAATGATGGATTTTTTTCAAATACTTCTTGATAAAGGGGTAAAGATAGAGATATTAACAAACTCTCTTCCTTCTGCTGACGCACCCTTTGTCTATGCTTTTTACAAACGTTATCAAAAACGTCTGGTTGAAATGGGTGTTGATCTGTATGAAGTTAAGAGTAATGCCTTTGAAAAGAAGATGTATACCCATAAAGTCAATGGGCTTATTGAAGACTTTTTAGATGTACAGCTTCATGCTAAAACAATGCTTATAGATGATAAAATTTTAATGGTAGGCTCGATGAATCTTGATCCACGTTCTACTTACCATAATACTGAAGTGGTGGCGGTTATTAACAATGAGATATTTGCAAAAGAGGTGGCAGAAGAACTTTTTACCCAAGCCTTTGATAAGAAAAATGCGTTTAAACTCAGCATAGAAGATACACCTGCTTATGAAGATCCTGATAGTGGAAAAGAGATCACTGATGAAACACGTCTGGTCTGGATCAGCGAAGATAATGGAAAGATTACAAAATTTTATAAAGATGCAGGCGCCTCATTTATGAAACGTCTAGAGATGAATATTGTCTATATGTTCCCTGTCGGAAGTATGATCTAAAATGCTTAAAAGCTATAGGTTAGGTACATTTGCGCTGTATTATAGCCGTCTGCATTGTTATAGTCTTCTCTTTGAATATAGACATAAACCAACATCATATTGAATGCATCAAATGATCTGTTTGCATTGAGTGTAAGATCTAATGTATCTGCGTTACGTGAGCCATTTTGAGTCATGGTTAGATAGGCACCTAGATTGTACTGAGCAAGAGTTGCTTCACTTTTAAGTGCGAAGGCCGTTGCATCACTTTCACCGACATATCCCCAGTTCCACCAAGCTTCGGTGTACAGTGGTGACTTAGAACCATCTCCAAAAAGACCTGCAAGATTTACAATACTGCTATCACCCTTATCAATCATCTGTGAAAATGAAGCGCTGATATTATAAATGTCTGTCGTGTATTTTGCTTGTAGTGCGTATCCTGAGGTTCTGTTGCTATTGAGTGCTTTTGTTGATGCAACTTGTAGACCTAAGCTTACTCCACTAAAGTCACTTTCAACCTCTGCCCAAAGTGACTGTGAGACACTACTCACATCATAGTACCAAAGCTCTGCCTTCACCGTTGGAATGATCTCTGTCTGCGCACCTACACCAAATGCACCATGATCTCCAAAGGTTTTGTAGTTTCCTGCAAAGTTTAAACTGTCTGTTGAGGCATTGTAGTCATTACTCCAAACTCGACCAACCCAAAATCCCATGAGTTTTGTTTGAGAAAGATGCTCATCAAGGAAATATGCCCCATCCATAGAGTTACTCACAATATTCCAATCATTAGAATATAGTAGCGGAGAGTCAATATACTGACGACCAATAATAGTCGATGTTTCTTCTATAATGTCAAAGTCAAGATGTACTTCATCTACCCAGAGTTGATCTTTGGTGGTTCCTCCTGCATACACATGAGATGTAGCAAAATTTTCTATCCCTAAAGTAGTAAGATACGTTACGCCGATAGTAGAAGTTACTGTCTTTGAAATATTCATATCAAGATCACTTGTAAAGGCAAATTGACCACTTGTATGCTCTTGAGAAAAAAGATTTCCATCTTGGTCACTACTTCCGTAGTTAAAACGTGCCTCACCTGAAATAGTGTCTAACTCTAGCGCGCTAAGTGTTGTGCTCAGTAGCAGAAGTAAGCCAAATAATTGTATTTTCATTTTTTATCCTTATATGTTGAGTAGTATAACAGTGTCTGAGGTAAAAATAAAGTGTATAATCTTGGAAAAGTATACAATTTAATGGATTTGGAGATAAATGTGTTAAGAGAAGATAATATTTTAAATGTTGAAGAAGCTATCAATATCTATAAACAT
>JADGDM010000071.1 GCA_016744905.1 Sulfurimonadaceae bacterium
CAATTGAATCAATCAGTACAGGCTCTTTAGGACTAGACTTAGCATTAGGTATAGGTGGTGTCCCCCAAGGTCGTGTTGTAGAGATATATGGACCTGAAAGTTCAGGTAAAACTACTTTGGCCTTACAAATTACTGCACAGTCACAAAAGGTGGGTGGAGTATGTGCATTTATTGATGCAGAGCATGCGCTTGATGTTGGCTATGCTAAAAATCTTGGTGTTGATGTAGAAAATCTTTTAGTCTCTCAACCTGACTATGGTGAACAGGCACTAGATATCGTTGAGACGATAGCGCGCTCAGGGGCGGTTGATCTTATCGTTGTCGATTCAGTAGCTGCATTGACCCCTAAAGTAGAGATTGAGGGTGAAATGACAGACCAGCAAGTGGGTGTCCAAGCGCGCTTAATGTCAAAGGCGCTTCGTAAACTGACGGGTGTTTTACATAAAATGAACTGTACAATTATTTTTATTAATCAAATTCGTATGAAAATTGGAATGATGGGTTATGGCTCTCCTGAGACAACAACCGGCGGTAATGCATTGAAATTCTACGCATCAGTACGTATTGATATTCGTCGTATTGCATCACTTAAACAAGGTGAGACTCAGATTGGAAATCGCTGTAAGGCAAAAGTTATTAAAAATAAGGTTGCACCTCCATTTAGACAAGCTGAATTTGACATTATGTTTGGAGAAGGAATCTCTAAAGAGGGCGAATTAGTTGATTATGGGGTGAAATTAGATATAATTGACAAAAGTGGAGCGTGGTTTAGCTACGAAGATACGAAACTTGGTCAAGGACGTGAAAATGTCAAAATTAAGTTCAAAGAAGAGCCGGAACTCGCTTTAGAAATTGAAAATAAAATCAAAGCAGCTATGGGCATAACTAATCTTATGCAGATGGACGCAACAGAAATGAACGAAGGTGAAGAATGATCTATATTGATAATGTAAGTGCAATGGAAGTAATGGATTCTCGTGGGAATCCTACAGTAAAAGCAACAGTAGCTCTAAGTGATGGAACAGTTGAATCTGCTATCGTACCAAGTGGTGCAAGTACAGGTAAACGTGAAGCTCTTGAACTTCGTGATGGCGGAGATCGCTACATGGGTAAGGGTGTTCTTCAAGCTGTTGATAATGTCAACGGCGACATTGCCGACGCAGTTATCGGTCTTAGTCCTTTTAATCAAGCTATGATTGATGCGACTATGAAAGAGATTGACGGTACTGAAAATTATGGAAAACTTGGAGCAAATGCTGTTCTAGGTGTATCTATGGCAGTAGCGCGCGCAGCTGCTAGAAGTTTAGATATGCCACTGTATCGTTACCTTGGTGGTGCGAATGCTATGGTTCTTCCAACGCCTATGTTAAATATTATCAATGGTGGATCACACGCTGACAATTCTGTAGACTTTCAAGAGTATATGATTGTTCCTGTAGGCTTTGAAGACTTTGCTACTTCATTACAAGCTTCTGCTGAAGTTTATCACAATCTAAAAGCAATCTTAAAAGCTAAAAAACACAACACTGCATTGGGTGATGAAGGTGGTTTTGCACCAGACCTTGGCTCAAATGAAGAACCGATTCAAATCGTTATCGAAGCGATCGAAAAAGCAGGTTACAAGCCTGGAACTCAAATCGGTATCGCACTTGATGTTGCTGCTTCTGAGCTAGTAACTGAGGGTGGATACAGACTTGATTCTGAAAACCGTACTGTTACTGCAGCAGAATTGGTTGACTATTATGTTGATTTAGTGGATAAGTATCCTATCGTTTCTATCGAAGATGGTTTAAACGAAGATGACTGGGATGGTTGGAAAATCATGACAGAGAAACTGGCACATAAGATTCAATTGGTTGGTGATGATTTATTTGTAACCAATGCTTCTATCTTAACTAGAGGTATCGAAAATGATATTGCTAACTCAATTTTGATTAAACCAAATCAAATCGGTTCAGTATCAGAAACAATGCAAACAGTACGTTTGGCTCAAAGAAGTGGTTATACATGTGTAATGTCTCACCGCTCTGGTGAGAGCGAAGATGCGTTTATTGCAGACTTTGCAGTGGCACTTAACTGTGGTCAGATTAAAACGGGTTCAACAGCTCGTGGTGAGCGTACTGCTAAGTACAACCGTCTTTTAGAGATAGAAACTGAAGTAATGTATGGTGAATATCTCGGAGCAAACCTTTTTTCATAATTGGAAGAAGAACTCTATAGTGAGATAGATGACACTCAAAACTTGAGTGAAAAATATCTGGGACTGTCGTGGAATAAGTTAGTTATTGCGCTTGCGATGGTTTCCGGACTTGGTATCTATCTTGGAATTTTACTTTTTGGTAACAACTCCTTAGAAGTTCTTTTAGGCTTAGAAGAGTATGAAGGTTACCTACAAAAAGAGGTGAATTCTTTAAAAAATGAAAATGCAAATCTACAAAAAAGCTATTTTGAGTTAAAAGAACTCGATGGTGACTCCAATTAATTCAAATCCTTTTGATATAATAAGTTAATATAATTTATAAGGATATCCCCACGTGCTAAAAACTGTTCTAATACTATCACTTTTAACACTTCTAAGTCATGCACGTGAAAACCCTTTTTTTCCTGCGTCAGGAGATAAAGATCTCTATATAACATCAAATAAGGTTGATAGAGTAGATAACTTAAAAAGATTATCAACTACCTTTCCTGATAGTGCACGTATATTAAAAGAAGTTACGATTAAGTATCAAAATCTTGATGGATCAATTGAGAGCAAAACATTGATGGTAGATCAAGCGGTTGACTGGCATTTACCACTTTTTGTTTCTCAAACTTTTTTAGACTCCAAAGCTCCAAAAGAAAAACATACAGAGACTGTTAATAAGATCGTTTCAACAAAAATTCAAAGATTGAACTTCAATTTTATTGATTTTGATGTACGTGATAATATTATTTATGTGAAAACAACTGATAAATTAATTAGACATTTTATTATGACAAAACCACACAGAATAGTGATGGATTATAAAAGAGATGCTTCGTTTAGAACTAAGACTAAAAGCGTAAAAAATGCAAAAGTAGAAAAAGTGACGTTGGGTAATCATAATGGTTATTATCGAAGTGTTATCTATTTAGATGGTCAGTATAAATACAGACTCAAAAAGAGTCAAAACGCAGTGACTATAACACTGCTTTAAATATTACAATGTGTTTACACATTGTAATAAGTGGCATTAGGATGATAAACTACTAAAGCAGAAGTACTCTGTTCGGGATGAATTTGAAATGTTTCACTCAGTTCTATTCCAAATTCTTCAGGTTTTAAGAGATCAAAAAGTGGACGATTGAGTTCAAGGTCTGGACAGGCTGCATAGCCAAATGAGTAACGTGAACCTTGATACTTATTCATCTGTACATCAGCTAACGAGTTACCTTCGCCCTCAGAAATATTAAGATCAAGACGAATTTGCTTATGCGCTATCTCGGCTAAGGCTTCGGCCAATTCAACACCCAAACCATGGAACTGATAATACTCAGTGTAGTTACCCTCATCATAAATAACACGTTCAGCATCACTCAGCTTACCACCAGCACTTACACAGCTTAAAGCGATAACATCATGTCTGTCATTATGAAAGAAGTCACTGAGTGCACGGTGAGGTTGTTTTCTTTGGCGTGGAAAGTTAAAGGTCTGCTCTGCACGTCCGATTACATCTAGTAGAGGTTCACGATTTACTTCAGACTCAGAGTTGTAGCCCTCACTTTCATCAAAGATAAGCAGCGTATTGTCATCACTACGACATGGCCAGTAACCATAAATGATTGTTGGTTCAAAAAGTTTTTCATCTAAAAATTGTTTTTTTAGTTTTTCATAGGCAGGCCAAACGACTTCATCAAGCTGTTTCTCATGTGCTTCTTTAGTCATCCCTTTTGAACTATAACCCCAACGAGATTTGAATAGAATTTTATGATTAATCCACTCAAAAGCCATCTCTATTTGTGATTGAGTAAGTTTAATTTCGCGACGTCCCCAAAATGGAGGAGTTGGTACTCTTACATCACGTTTGGGCATTTTCAACTCTTTAAACGGAGGAATAATAACCGCTTTTTTCTCTGCTTCTTTTTCAATAACAGGCGCATCAGGATGAAGGTTGGTGTCCATATTTCCCGCTTCGATACGACTCATGGCCGTTACCCCATCAAAGGCATCTTTACAATAAAATATAGGACCATCATAAAAAGGACGACAGAAATCATCAATAAAGGAGCGCGTTAAGGCTGCCCCACCAAGTAAAATAGGAATGGTAATTCCAGCCTCTTTTAGAGTGTGCAGATTCTCTTTCATCACCTGAGTAGACTTAACTAATAGACCACTCATTCCCAGTGCTTGCGCATTAGAGTTTTTGAGCTCTTCTAGATACTGTTCAAGATGAACTTTTATACCTAAATTTATGACCTTATATCCATTGTTGCTCAAAATAATATCAACAAGGTTTTTACCTACATCATGTACGTCACCTTTAACAGTTCCTAGGATTAGTGTGGTCTCTGTTTGCTTATCCATCTTAGGTAGATAAGGGTTAAGGTGATCGACTGTTTTCTTCATTGTTTCGGCACTTTGCAGTACAAATGGCAGTTGCATCTGACCGGAGCCAAAAAGTTCACCAACGACTTTCATGGCGTCTATCAGGATTTTATTGACAATGACTTCAGGTTTGATATTGTGGCGAGCACGCTCAACAAGAGGAATCATACGTTCTTTATCCCCATCCATAAGAAGTTTAGCAATTTTTTCTTCTTCACTCATTGCCTCATATTCAGCATCTTCTTCTTCACTATTTCCTGCTTCTTGTGTATCAAAAAACTCAATAAATTCAAAAAGTGCCGCACCATTTGGTTTGGTATTAAAAAGAAGATTATTACAAATATCTTCTTGTTCTTGAGTGATTTTATTCAGTGGAATGATATGTTTAACATTGATAATAACGGTACTCAGACCCGCTTTGATACAGTGATTTAAAAAGATGGTATTGAGGTAAGGACGTGCATCTTTATTAAGACCAAAAGAGATATTTGAAAGCCCTAAAGTAGACCCAACACGAGGGAACTTAATATGCAGTTCTCTAATGGCATCAATAGTTTGTATAGCCGCATCGCGGTACTCTTCATCACCTGAGCCTACAGTAAAAGTAAGCAGGTCAAAAACCAAGTCTTCAGGTCTTAAGCCATGACGCTCAATGGCCAGATTGTAAAGGCGTTCAGCAATTTCTATTTTATTTTTAGCAGTTTTTGCCATGCCTACTTCATCAATAGTCAAACAGACAAGTGAGGTTCCATACTTCTTGGCCAGAGCACAGACCGCATCAAATTTTTCAATACCATCTTCAAGGTTTACCGAGTTGATAATAGGTTTACCCCCGATAACTTTTAGTGCTGTTTCAACGCCTAAGGTTTGTGTCGAATCAACCATCAATGGAAGAGGAATCTTCTGTGCATAAATGGCAGCGACTGCGTCCATATCTTTTGTCTCATCGCGACCTGCAAAACCAACAGATAGGTCAATGGCGTGAGCCCCAGCGCGCACTTGTTGTTGTGCAACACTCAGTGTTCCTTCGTAGTCTTCAGCTAAAAGAAGCTCTCTAAATGCTTTTGATCCTGTCGCGTTAGAGCGTTCACCAATGAGTAGTGGTGCTGGGTCTTGAGTGAGTGTAACGGTATTAAAAAGTGAGGCGAGTGCTACGGCTTGTGCGCCACTAGGCAATTTTGGTGCAGTGGTGTTTACTTTATTGGTAAGGGCGCGGATATGCTGTGGGGTTGTTCCACAACATCCTCCTAGAAAACTGACACCATCATATTTTAAAAAGGTCTCTTGACGTTCAGCAAACTCATCAGGCCCCATTGGATAGTAAGAGTAACCACCACGATTTTGTGGAAGACCGGCATTGGCGTGAATAGAGATGGGTCTACCCCACACTTCAGAGAGTGTTTTGACATGTTTTTCCACTTGTTCTGGACCCGTTCCACAGTTAAAACCCAAACTTAAAATATCAAAAGGTTCCAAAATGGCAGCGATGGTTTGTGCATCCGTACCAATAAGCATGCTTCCTGCAAGTTCAATAGTGACGGATACCATTACAGGAAGATCAGTCCCCTTCTCTTTATTGGCGCGCTCTATTGCATGAATGGCAGCTTTAATTTGAAGAGGATCTTGGGCAGTTTCTAACATAAAGATGTCACAACCCCCATCAATCAGGCCGATAGCACACTCGGTATAGCCTTCAAACATTTGATCATAATGGATATGTCCTAAAGAAGGAAGTTTTGTTCCTGGTCCAATAGAACCTAATACATAGCGCTTATGTTCAGGTGTGGAGAATTCATTACATATCTTTTTAACTACTTCTGCTCCAGCACGTGAAAGCTCATAGGCTCTATGTCCGATATCATATTCATCTAAAACCCAGTCAAACGAGCCAAAGGTATTGGTGGTTAAGAGATCAGCACCGGCGGTTGCGTAAGCATGGTAAATCGAGTTCATTACCTCTGGTGCAGTAACATTGAGGATTTCATTACAGCCTTCATTACCTTCCCAAGCGGATTCAGGAATATCATCATCACGTTGTTGTAGTTGAGTACCCATGGCACCATCGATGATAAGAGGACGAGTTTTTATAATTTCTAAGAGTTCTTGTTTGGTTGACATAATTAACTTCTGTATGGATGGATTTTTAAGTCTCTTATTTTATCCAAAGCGAGCATAAAATGTGATTATGATAAAATACTCTAAATTAAACTTCAGGTTATGCCAATGAATATTGCTAAATATAGCGCCAATGGAAATGATTTTGTACTCTTTCATAGTTTCATCAAAAAAGATCGTAGCATGCTGGCGCGTACACTGTGTGATCGACAAAATGGTGTGGGTGCAGATGGACTTATCGTTTTAGTTCCTCATGAAACACATGACTTTGAGTGGGAATTTTATAATGCTGATGGCTCGGTAGCAGATATGTGTGGCAATGGTTCACGTGCTTGTGCACATTATGCATTAAGTAATGGATTGGCGCAAACATCTATGTCTTTTTTAACGGGGGCAGGGGTTATAAAAGCGCAGGTTGATGAAATGATGGTTCAAAGTGATTTAACACCACCTGAGGTTTTAGACAAAGAGATAGAATTTAATGGAAAAAACTACTGGTTATTGAATACGGGTGTTCCACATCTGGTCACTTTTGATGCGGATATTGAAAACTTTGATATTTTAGAGGCACGTGAATTAAGACATAAGTATAATACTAATGTAAATAGTGCTAAAGTACTCGAAGATGGATCGATACGCGTCCGTACTTATGAACGTGGTGTGGAAGATGAAACTTTGGCATGTGGTACAGGAATGGCAGCTTGTTTCTATAAGGCATTTTTACAAGATAAATGTCGTGATTCTATTGAGGTTCATCCTCAAAGTGGAGACACGCTCTATCTGGCAACAAAAAATTCAAATATCACCTTTAAAGGTGAAGTGAAAGCAGTATTTAACACCTATGTTGAAAATATTTTTTAAACTTTTATTTTTATTATCACTCCCTATAACACTTATCAGTGCGCAGGACTTCACAGATTTTACGCATGGTTATGAAAAACTGCGTAATACTCCAGCGCGTAAAGGTGTTTTTGTAGAAATTTTACTGCCTAAGGTCCAAGCTGAAAATGCCACTATTCTTGAAGATAGAGCCTTTGTTCTAAAATTCTTAAATACCTACTTAATCACCTACAATGCCAATGATAGGGATTCGATTTATCGTTTGGCTAAGTTGGCAAAAAGGTATAGAATTAAGCGCATTTATGACAAAGAGTCATACATAAATAAGCTTGCTCCTATTCCAACCTCTATGGTTTTAGCACAAGCAGCAGTAGAGTCTGCTTGGGGAACCAGTCGTTTTGTAAAGCTTGCCAACAATATCTTTGGTGTGTGGACTTGGGGAAAAGAGGGTATCGTTCCTGAACATCGTGAAGAGGGAAAACACCATAAAATTAAAATTTATAAAAATTTAGAAGATTCTATTCGTGGCTATATGCTTAACTTAAATAGAAATCCAGCGTATAGAGAATTTAGAGCCAAACGTCTCAAGTTTGCCAATGAAGAAAAAAGTTATAAAGGTACCGATTCAGCCGATACCATGACGAACTATTCAGGTATTGGACATAAGTATAATGAAATCTTAAAAAGTACGATTCGTAAAAATGGATGGATACAGTACGACCCTCATGTTGTTAAAAATAAACGTAATACTAAAAAATGGTGGTAAATCAGCTTTTATAGAACATTTATAAAGCACTACTGTATTTAATCACGTCTTCTAAACACTCACTAAATAATTAAAGACTATACTCTAAATATAACTAACTTACTACAGTGGAGTATGCCATGAACCGTCTTGATATGTTGGCCCTAAATGAAAAAGGGTTTGCCTTTGATCCAATGAGTGGAGAGAGTTTTTCTCTTAATGAAAGTGCGGTTAAGATGATTACTCTAATTCGTAAAGAAGAAGATGCCAAATCTATTGCAACACGCTTAAGTGAAGATTTTGATGTGAGTTTTAATGATGCTTATACAGATGCTTTAGAGTTTATGGAAAAGCTTAAACATCACGGTTTGATGGATTAAAGATGAAATCTATTGCTATTAGTGGTATCAATGATACAGACAACCCTGGCCCTGGTGTTGGTATAGCGCGTTCATTAAAAGAGAGCGATTCTTCTTTCAAAACAATTGGACTCTCTTATGATATTCAAGATCCTGGAAATTATATGGATTTTGTGATTGACAAGTCGTATGTTATGCCTTATCCTACACATGGTTGGGAGGGTGTAAAGGAACGATTACTTTATATTAAAGAGAGAATAGGTCTTGATATGGTGATGCCTTCGCTTGATGCAGAACTTCCAATGTACATCAAGTATCAAGATGAATTGAGTGACTTAGGTATTAAAACACTCCTCCCCACCACGAAGCAGTTTAATCTTCGTGCTAAAGATGCTCTTGATGAAGTGTCAAAAAACTTAGGAATTATCTATCCAAAAATCTTGAAAGTGGCTTCTATTAGAGAGCTTGAAATTGCACTGAAAGAGTTGGAATTCCCTTGTGTTGTTAAAGGAAATTATTATAAAGCGTATGTGGTGCACAATACAGCAGAAGCAGTAAAACGTTACAGCGAGATTTCAAATGAGTGGGGCTTTCCTATTTTAGTGCAAAAGATGGTTCAAGGAGAAGAGTTAAATGTCGTTGGAGTGGGTGATGGAAAGGGTGCTGTCTTAGGCTTAGTGGCCGCAAAAAAAACCACGACAACGAGTTTAGGGAAGTTCTGGAATGGGATGAGTATTGTACATCCAAGATTACTAGAAGTAGCACGGGAATTTGTTAAACACTATCAATGGCGAGGACCTTTTGAGCTTGAATGTATGGTGGATGGAGATACTATCTATATGATTGAAATCAATCCTCGTTTTCCAGCGTGGGTGTATTTTGCGACAGGTGTGGGAATAAATCTACCTGAGCGCGCTGTACAGTTGGCGTTTGATGAAGCGTATTCAACTCAAAGTGAATACGCTGCAGGAAAGATGATGATTCGTTATACCTATGAAAAGATAGCGGATGTGAGCGACCTTTCAAACCTTGCAACACAGGGTGAAAGTCTGAATAAAGGAGATGCCAATGAGTAAAGCAGCCTATGAAAAACCAACTATTATTAAGATTGAGAGTTCGATGAGTAAGGGTGGTGTTCCTAAGCTTCAACAGAAAATCCGTATGCATATTGATGGGATTAAAATTACTGATTTAACTAAAGAATACGGATCACCGCTCTTTGTCTTTAGTGAAACAACAATGCGCAGACAGTATCAAAAAGCATACAAAGCCTTTAGTTCGCGTTATCCCAATGTTCAATTTGGATGGTCTTATAAGACCAACTATTTAAAGGCTATTTGTGCGGTTTTTCATGATGAAGGTTCTATTGCTGAGGTGGTGAGTGAGTTTGAGTATGAAAAAGCCAGAGCCAATGGAATAGAGGGTAAAGATATTATCTATAATGGTCCGTATAAGCCTTATGACTCTTTACTCATTGCTGCGCGTGAGGGTGCGAAGATTCATATTGATACCTTTGATGAGATTCATGACTTAGAGAGAGTAGCGCAAGAGTTGGATATGATTATTCCTGTTGCCATTCGTATGAACATGGATACTGGAATTTATCCACAATGGAGCCGTTTTGGTTTTAATATAGAGAGTGGACAAGCACTGGACGCTGTGCGTCGTATAGAAGTGGGTGGTAAACTGAAACTCACTGGTTTACATTCACATATTGGTACTTTTATGTTGGATGCCAATGCGTATAAAATGCAGACAACTAAGATGATACAGATGATGAAAGAGATTGAAAAAACAACAGATTTTATTATTGAATATCTTGATATTGGTGGAGGATTTGCTTCTCAAAGTGCGCTGAAGGGTGTATATCAACCACCTGAAGTTATTGTTCCGAGTATTGATGATTATGCTGAGGCGATTACGAGTGCACTGTATGAAAACCTAGAACCAGGTAATTATCCTAAGCTTTATCTTGAAACTGGACGTCATCTTATAGATGAGGCAGGTTATCTTATTAGTACCGTAGTGGCAAATAAATCACTACCCGATGGAAGACGCTCTTACATCGTTGACGCAGGAGTCAATCTTCTCTACACCGCTTTTTGGTACAACTTTAAAATAGAGAGTGTACAAGAGCACAAAGGTTTGATGGAGCCTGCGATTATTAATGGCCCTTTATGTATGAATATTGATGTGATTGATGAAAGTATTATGTTGCCACGTTTAGATCGATATGATAACCTAGTCATCTCTCCTGTGGGTGCCTACAGTGTGACACAATGGATGCAGTTTATTCGTTACCGTCCGCAGGTGGTGATGATTGGACTAGAAGGTGAAGTTGATCTGATTCGTGAGGGTGAAGACCTCAGTGATGTAGAGAGACGTGAAGTGATGCCGGAGCGATTAGAGAGATGAAAAATAAGTTGCTAAAAGAGCTTCAGAATTATACAGCGGGTATTTTAAGTGCCTACTCTGAAATATTTTTTCTCCACGGAATACGTGTAGGAGCGGCCCTTTTAGTACTTAGTTTTTTTAATTTTAATGTTGCCATTTCCGGACTACTTTCCGTAATTGTTGTTTTAACATTCGCCAAGTTTATTCATATGGAGAGTGATTTTATACGTAGTGGTTTTTATGTCTACAATCCTCTACTTGTTGGGATGTCGATAGGTTTTTTATTTAAAATTACTTTTATTTCTGCGATACTTATTACCTTAAGTGCACTGCTGACATTTTTACTCACTATTGTTTTATTTGCTCTATTCTCACGCAGCGCACTCCCCATTTTATCGTTGCCTTTTACCTTTGTAAGTTCCATGGTTTATCTGGCTTCCTTATCGTATACCTCACTGTTTACATCGGCACTTTACGTCCATGAGACACCTTTTATATTTGATGTATTACCTCTGTATATTAGTGCCTATTTTACTGCACTGGGAACCATTTTATTTATGCCGAATGTATTTGTTGGAGTGATGTTTGCCTTGATACTTTTTACGCAGTCGCGATTGATATTTTTTGCGTCCCTCATGGGTTTTTATAGTGGTGTCTTTTTCCATGCCTTACTACTTGGTTCATTTTATACTGCTTTGAGTAATCCTTACTCTTTTAACTATATTTTAATTGCCATTGCACTCTCTATGACTTTTTTAGTACCTTCTATGCGTAGTGTTGTTATTGCAATTATTGGGGTGGCGATGAGTGTTTTAGTGATAGATGCAAGCTCTGCATTTTGGACAATTTACAAAATCCCCGTATTTGCACTTCCTTTTAATATTGTGGTTATATTTTTACTCTATGTACTTCGCAGTGTTAAATTTTCTGAAATTGCTTATGAGATTAAGACAACACCTGAAAAGACACTTGAGTATTCGATAATGAGTAAAAAACGTTTTAGAAGCGGTGAAATAGCACTATTTTTACCTTTTTCTGGCACTTGGAATGTCTATCAAGGTTTCGATGATGAGTGGACACATCAAGGAGACTGGAAATATGCGTATGATTTTATTATCACAGATGATGAAGCTAAAAGTTATAAAAATAGTGGGGATTTTCTGAGTGATTATTATGCCTATCAAAAACCCGTACTCTCACCTGTATCTGCTTATGTGGTAGAGACCATGAGCTATTTAGAAGATAATCAAATAGGAGAGGTTGATAATGTTCAAAATTGGGGAAACTTTATCATACTTCAGACGCTTTCTGGTGTATTTGTAGAGTTGTCCCATTTTGCTAAAGACAGCATTGTTTTAAAAAGAGGCGATTATGTTGAGGTAGGACAATTTTTAGGTCTGTGTGGAAACAGTGGATACTCTCCTCAGCCACATATTCACATTCAAGTCCAAGAGAGTGCGTACTTGGGTTCAAAAACAGTCCCTTTTAATTTTGTCTCTAATATTCATAACACTTCGGTGAAGTTTTATGACAGACCTCAGAAAAACACCACGATTAGTGCGTACTTTAATGACCGTGCGTTAGAGCGAAAAATGAGTTTTATACTTGACTCTTATTTTGAATATGAGGTCTATATTCATGCACTTCAACAAGAAAATATGAAAATAAGTGTTGGGATGGACCGACTAAGTGGACTATTTTATCTCTATGATCAAGCGCAAAATCGTCTCTATTTTTCTAAAGATGCGGGGATGTTTTATTTTTATGATTATCAAGGTAGTTGGGATGACAACTTGGCAAAAATATACTGTGCCATTCCACGATTTCCTTTAAATACACAAAAAGGGCTATACTGGAGTGATGTTGTGATGTCTAGGGCTATAGAACCAACCCTTATTAATCGTTATCTAAATTTTGGTGCTATGTTTAGCAGTAAAAACTATCTGATAGACGGGTCTTGGAAGTTTGAAGATGAAAAGACGATTAGTGGGATACTTGATACCAATGAAAATAGTAAAATACGCATAGAACTAGATGATGAGCAAGGATTTAAACGTATAGATATAGGAGAGTTTTCCTTCCGAAAAAAAGGGAGTAAAATATTGTGAAACGTACATCTGTAGTGATATCGTTACTTTTTGCACTGCCTTTGAGTGCTTTTGAAAGCAATGCTTATCTTTATGGTGGGTATAGTTTCTATGATAAGTCGATTAAAGATAGTGCCTATTATGCAGGGATGTATTCAAGTTTTGTTCAAAAAGAGCATAAGTTAGAGTTGGCATATGAATTTTTAGAAGTAGACTTTTTTAATGAAAACCCTCTCCTTCAACATGATTTGATTGCAGTGTATAGCAATTATCTGAATAAAAATTGGATGATAAAAGCGGGTATCCATTATATTTTGATGGATAAGTCTCAAGTTTATATTACTGGGCTTAAGTATTTTGAAGGGTATGCGTTTGAAATGGGAATAGATCTTTATTTTTCAAATCTTCCACAATTTTCTGCAGCCAATAGTGCGCTGCAATTAGAGCCATATCTTGGCTTCTCATTTGGAGAGTATTACTCTAACTTTGGAAGCTTTTATCTTAAAATTATTTATGATTACATTGCACTGAATAATATAAAAACCTCACTGTTGGATACGTCGTATAATTCAGGAGCTATAGATCTTTCACATTTCAAAGGTGATTTGGCTACCAGCTTACATCTTTGGATAGGTAAACAGGTCTATGGAGTACGCAATGAAGGTTTTACGGTGTATAACTTAGATGAGTTACATACGTCAGGTCTGAGTCTGAGCATGGGTTATTTACTCACGTCAAACTTAGGTTTTAAAGGTACGCTTTATATTGAAAATTTTGAAGAAGCACAAACAAACACAGTGTCTGGTTCACCAAGTCTGAGAGGTTTTGGCGGAGGAAATGGAAACTTCTCTTTAACGGAGCCTGAATCAGGTGCCGCAGTTATAGAAGATATTAATAATAACGCCTCGGCTGTAGGTTTGAGTTTGGGTATTAATTTAATTTATTAGGAGAAAAAATGAAAAAAATATTTTTATCATTTAGTATGGGTATGTTACTTAGTGTCAGTGGCCTTAATGGAAGTGATAGTTTTATAAAAGATGCCTATTATGACTCTTATAATTATGAGAAGATGGGCAACTATGAGGACGCCATTAAAGTGCTTAGCCCTGTATATACTAAATATCCTAACGCCTATACTCCAAACTACCGTCTGGGATGGATATTTTATTTAAATG
>JADGDM010000072.1:0-3616 GCA_016744905.1 Sulfurimonadaceae bacterium
ATGCAGCAATCATCGTTTTAACAATAGTATATACAGTGGTGACAAATATAGGTAAACGCGGTGAAGCATCTGGTGAAGTAGTCGCAATGGCCGTTATGTTTATACCGTTAATGATTTTAGTAGCGATAAGTATGGTATTTAGTGGAAATGAAACATTTAGAATGATAGAGAGCGGAAGTATAGTGGCTTTTATAATATTTATAATGATAAATGTAACATCAGAAGGGGTAGATGAAGTCAAAAGTGAAGCCGAAAGAAGTCAAAAAGCAGAAGAACTAAAGATACGATTAGAAGAGGAAAAGAAATTATATAAATTTGATGAAAATATACTCAAAAAAGAAGTAAATGTAGATCTAATAAAATTGTACAAAGAAGCATCGGAAGTTAAAAACAGAATGGTTGGAACGGTATCGATGGAAGAAAATTTTAGTATTGACTATATATATTTAATAGATGATCGAATACTAAAAATGGTAATACAGAAAAATAACAATTATTATGAATATAAGATAAATAAAGAGATAGTGGGAGAAGGTGAAGTATCTACCAGTTTATTAACAAGGATCATTAAAGATTTTATACAAGAAGAACTAGAAATGGAGTATAAGCCGTTAAAAATGCATCCTGAAAGAGGAATGGCATATAGTAATTTTTGGCTAGTTAATTCAAATAGTTGGGTAAGAAAAGATCAATTGTATTATAACAAAAACACTGTAGATGAAGTTGTAATCAGTAAAGATAACAAAAGTGGAGAATACGGAATAATATTTGTACATAGATTTTTCACACCAGCAGGCTTATCGTTTCCAATAAGTGGCAATGATATATCAGACAGACCGGTCAATAGAATAGAAAAAATAGAGAGTGATATAGAAAATTTACAAAAAGTATTGGGAACTAGATTTGAAGCAATAAAACTAAAAGAGATCGAAAAAAGGTATCAAGGTTTTGAATTAAGAGGAAGCATACATTCAAAAATAACAGTATGGTATAACGAAGATAAAGATGAGAGATATGATTTTTTTGATTCTGATAAATTATCAACTATTTTTATACCGATGAAAGATTTAAAAGACTTAATAGAAGATAAATGTGATAAAACACAAGGATTACGATTGATCAGTCATCAGAAGGAAATACTAAAAATGCTCATAGAAGTCTCAAAAACTGATATTAAATTAAAGGAGTATTTTACAGAAGTATAAAGAGTAAATATTGACTTTCCAGCTTGGATGGTTCAATTTTTAGACAAAGAAGCCAAACATGTGGTTAGCGGGAAATTATCGCTCACGACAACCGTAATGTGTCTATCAAATATAGAGCTAACCAATATTAGTTTTATAAAAACTTCAGTTGAGAACAATCTAATTTTTTATTGCTACCTAGTAGCAAAAAATTAAAAACATGTAGTGCGTCTGACAAATAATAGTTTAGGTTATAATTGTGAAGAAAAACTAACGATCAGATACCTAAGATATTTAAGGAATACAAATATGAATAGACAAGATAAGATTCAAAAGATGCATGATAAACGTCTTAAACGTGCGCGTGCAAAGACAAAGACCTCTTCTAAGGAACGTTATGTCTCGAAGGCTGATAGAGCGAAAGCAGAAGCGGAAAATCCTGAAGTAGCGTCTGAAGATAAAAAAGAGTAACTATTTTTAGTCCTCTCTATGCCTTTTTCCATTAAATTTCACCACTGATGACAATCTAATTTTCTCATTAGTGTCTAAGACTAAAAACTCAAAACCTTTTATGATTTCCATCGTTTTGACTAAGGCTTTAATCTGTTGTTGTTCTTGCTTTTTTTCTTGTTCTTCATTTTTATAATACTCAATGCTAGAAGGAATTTTTCTCTCCATAGCCACTGTTAATTGATCAAAAAACTCATTGGATATAGGATTGTACATAGGTGCCTTTCTTAAAATATAAATGCCAAATAAAAGTATACTTAAAAGATCGAAATATGTAATTAGTCGACCACTATCAGTTTTATGTTAAAATTCTGAAAAAAATTACACTCACCAAAAAAGCCAAGGAATAGACAAAATGGATAGTACCATAAACGATTCAAAAAAACTCTTTGCCCTGAATAAGCCGAAGGGTTACTTAGTCACGCGCTCTGATGACTTGGGTCGAAAGACGGTGTATGACCTTTTACCCCAGTGGGCTTTTGATGAGGAGTGGATGCCTATTGGACGCCTTGACTTAGAGTCTAAGGGTCTTCTGCTCTTTACCACCAACGGTCAAATCAACAATGCCTTAACCAAACCTGGAAGCTGCGTTAAAATATATGAGATCTGGGTCAGAGGTCATGTAACAGATGAACATATAGCACAGGCTTTAAAGGGTGTAGAGAGTAAACACGGTCTACTCAAAGCACTTGTTATCGAGAAGATAGGGATGGGTGGCGCAAAAACAAAACTCAGGATACAAATTGATGAGGGTAAAAATCGACATATACGCAGACTTTTTGGCGCGTTGAAAGACCCAAAATTTGGAACACCTTTAAAAGTTTTAGATTTAAAACGCGTCAGTATCGGTGGATTTGAACTGAATATCGAAAGCAGTAAGTGGCGTTACCTCTCAGTAGACGAAGAACAAATGCTCATTGGAAATATGAATTAACTCGAAGGAAGAAAATATGAACATAGAAGAGAAGTCTTGGCTAGATAAAGATGATTATCCTTTTAAATCAAACTACTTTGATCTGCCAATGGGAAAGATGCACTTTGTTGATGAAGGAGAAGGATTACCCATTGTTTTTGTTCATGGAAATCCTGGTTGGTCATTTGAATTTAGAAATTCAATCAAAGAACTCTCTAAAACAAACAGATGTATTGCTATTGATCACATTGGTTTTGGACTATCAGACAAACCTTTTGAGTGGAACTATCTACCAATAAATCAAGCAGAAAATTTTGAGCAATTTATGAATCATCTAAATTTGGATAAATTTGTTTTAGTTGTAAATGACTGGGGTGGCCCCATTGGACTCTCTTATGCCCTAAATCATCCCGAAAAGATAAAGCATTTGATTATTACCAACACCTGGATGTGGTCTTCAAAAGATGATTCTTATTACCAAATGTTCAGTGGTTTTGTGGGTGGACCCATCGGTCGCTTTCTTATCAAAAATTTCAATTTTTTCGGTAAAGTAATCATCAAAAAATGCATTGTAGATAAGAAAAACTTCAATCCAACCATATACAAACATCTTGAAACTAAAAATGATAGAAAAGCTTGTTGGACACTGCCTAAACAGATTATAGACTCAAGTGATTGGTTACAGAGTCTATGGAATAGAAGAGAAAGCTTAAACAATATTCCAAAAACTTTGATTTGGGGAATGAAAGATATTGCATTTAGAGAGAAAGAATTCAATATTTGGAACAAGGAGCTGAGTAATACAACAGCTATTAAACTTGAAAATGTTGGTCACTATCCACATGAGGAAGCGACAGAAGTATTTATTGAAGCGCTGAAAAAAGTCAGTACATAATAAATTATTCCAAAAGTAATGAGGATACTTAAAGTCTCAAAAACCTATAATTTCCTTATTTCTTATTTACAATTAATACGCTACTATAACAAATAAAATAAACAATTAAAATTA
>JADGDM010000072.1:3626-14098 GCA_016744905.1 Sulfurimonadaceae bacterium
CCATTATGGAAACTAAAAAATGTAACACATTAGAAGAAGTTAGAGTTGAGATTGATGCACTTGATGATCAAATTATTGAGATTATTGCTGCACGTAATGAATACATCTCACAAGTAGCAAAATTCAAAGATACGGTTGATGATGTTAAAGCACCAGAGCGAGTTGATTTCATCTTAAATAAAGTACGTCATAAGGCAGGTAAACTTGGTGTTTCACCAAATATGCTTTCTGAAATTTACAAGATTATGATTGATGAAATGGTTGAAACAGAGATCGCTGAATTTCGGAACAATAAAACTTTCTAATCATATTTTTAATTGTAAGGAGCTATCCTTGCGATTTTACTCATGTTTTCATCACACTTTCGTCACACTTTTATAAAATTTTCTTAATTAATCATAACTAAAACAATTTTCAACTATAATCTTAAGCTATAAATACAAAATATAACTAAAGATGCCAATATGAAATTTACGACACTACCTTTTATTTTACTTTTAAGTACATCATCACTTTATTCTTACACCTTAAAAGAGTCTCTCTCAGATGTTTTAAGTACCAATCCAACAGTCACTGAACGTCTTAAAAACTACAATCAAGTCAGAGAAGACAAGACCATCGCCGTATCAGGTTTTTATCCAAAGCTTGACCTTGTACTGGGGACAGGTTATGAAAACACCAACAATGTTGCCACCCGACTTAAAGCAGCAGTGAGTGGAACAGATGAGAACTTAGGACTAACACCGTATCAAAGTTCTATCAAGTACACCCAAAATATCTTTCAAGGTTTTGAAACCGTTCACGCCATCAATTCTCAAGAGGCACGTTTAGGTGCCGCAGCATTTAGCTACATCGAAACAGCCAATGATATTGCACTGCAAACGACACAAGCGTATCTAAGTGTGGTGAAAAACATTGAACTGCTTGCTATTGCGAAAGAAAATGTAAGCATCAATGAAGAGATATTTAATAAGGTCGAAAAACTTTATGAATCAGGACTCACAACACTCTCTGAATCAAACAAAATCGAATCATCACTTTCACTGGCGCGCTCAAACTACATCGTACAAGAGAATAATCTTTTAGATGCGCAATATACGTTTAAAAGACTCATCGGGCGTAATGTCACAAAAGACAAGTTTGTTCGCCCTACTTTTGATGCCTACACTCCTGATAACATCCAAGATGCAACCTCATTTGCCATCACAAACAATCCTTCGATATTGGTATCTAACTTTAATGTACTTTTGGCACAAGAGACCTATAAAGGGGCTAAGGGTAAATTTTATCCTCGTATTGATATCGAAGTCTCTCAATCAATCAATACTGATCTTAGCGGTATTGAAGGAGAAGACAACCGTTTTCGTGCCATGGCTTTTTTAAGCTATAACCTTTTTAATGGTTTTGCAGACTCTGCGGCTATGCAACAAGGAATCAGTAAGGTTCATCAAGAAGCTGAACTGAAAAATAACATCAGAAGACGTGTGATTGAAAATATCGAGCTTTCATGGGCTGGCTATACTAAAATAAATGTTCAACTTAAACACCTTAAAAACTATAAAAAATTCTCACTTAAAACACTCAAGCTCTACGCAAAAGAGTATGATTTAGGACGTCGTTCACTACTTGACCTACTCTCTGCTCAAAATGACTTTGTAGGGGCACAATCACAAATCGTTAATGCTGAGTACGCTATCTTAGATACACAGTACCGTCTGTTAGACTCTATGGGCATCATGGTTCTTGCTATCGTTGAAGATGGTAATAGACTCTTTGAAACTGTAGGACTCGATGACAACAGACCAAGTATCGCCAACAACTATATGCCTCGTGTTTCTCAAGATGCAGAGCCAACACTTGAGAAAGACAGCTTACCTATTTATTTTGATAGTGATAACGACTTAATTGCAGATAATCTCGATCAGTGTGACAACTCATTTTCTGGAGACATGAAAGATGAGTTTGGTTGTTCACAGATTTTTGAAGATGTAGAACGTATCGAACGTTATAGTGAATTTAACTTTGTCGAGAAAAATGTAACACTCAGTCGTGTAGGTAAAATTCGCGTAAGAAAGTTGGTTAAACAACTTGGTCTCTATGGCTATGAGCAGTTTGAAATCATAATCAATGGTTCGGCTAACTTTGATGATCATAATGTCACTCAAGAGCAGAGAGTCTCTCAAGAGCGCGCCAATATTATCAAAGCACAGTTTGTTGAAGCGGGTATGGATGAGATGAAAGTATCTGCAAATGGATTAGGGGCAAGAAGTGTTTTATACTCTCAAGAGACTTCAAATTCTGATGATAAAAATAATCGTGTTGATATTATCGTTAAAAAATTCTTTAAAGAGTAACAGTGCCATTATCTGACATTGACAATCTAAAAGCAGATCTGCTTTTAGAAACCTTAGTAATGTTCACCAAGCTTTACCATAAGCCTTTTTCTGCAGACGCACTGATTGCAGGACTTCCTATGGATATGAGTGGAGACAGTTATAAACTATTCTCTATTAACAAATCCAAAGGTCTTTTCTCTCGTGCGGCTCAGCGCGCTGGACTGAAATCTAGTTTGATTAACCGTGAACTTCAAGACATCTCCCCTCTACAACTGCCTATGATTTTACTACTTTCAAATCAAGGTGCCTGTATCTTAGACAGCTTTAATGCAGATCACACCAAGGCAAAAGTCTATATGCCAAGTGAAGACCCCGTTCCTATGTGGGTAGATATGGATGATTTAAAAGATGAGTATCTTAAATACTCTTTTATGATCAAACCTGAATTCAACTCTGAAGATGTAGAATCTAAAACCTTAGATATCAAACAAAAACATTGGTTTTGGAGTACGCTTCAACTCTCCAAAAGTATGTATAAAGATGTTTTAATCGCTTCTTTACTCATTAATATTTTTGTACTTGCCTCTCCTTTGTTTACCATGAATGTTTACGACAGAGTTATCCCCAACAATGCCACGGAAACACTTTGGGTATTTGCTATTGGGGTTATTATTGCCTATACCATTGATACTTTTTTAAAATTCACTCGAACATACTTGCTTGAACATGCAGGTAAAAGAAGTGACGTCATTATGTCTTCTATCATATTTGAAAAAGTACTCAATATGAAACTGGAGCATCATCCACACTCTGTTGGATCGTTTGCGAACAACTTAAAAGATTTTGACTCTATTCGGTCATTTTTAACCAATACTACCTTAGTGGCTTTTATTGATCTGCCTTTTGCTTTTATCTTTCTAGCAGTCATCTACTACCTTGGTGGAATGATGGTTCTAATTCCAATGTTAACAATGACATTGATTTTGGTTTACACGTTTATTATGCGTGAACCACTGCAAGAGAGTATCAAAAGTACCCACGCAGCAGCCGCTAAAAAAAGTGGTATTTTAGTGGAGACACTCAACAATATCGAAACTATTAAATCTTTAGGTTCGCTTTCCCAAGCACAGTGGTCATGGGAAGAAGCAACGGGTGAAATCGCAGGTAAAAGTCTTCGTTCACGTCTGATGTCATCGTCTATTCCAACCATTACGCAGTATCTCATTCAACTCAATACCGTAATGATTGTCATCTATGGTGTTTATCTGATTCAAGAGTTTGAACTGAGTATGGGTGCTTTGATTGCGGTAGTCATCTTAACAGGTCGTACACTGGCACCTATGGGACAAGTAGCTGGTCTACTGAGTAACTTTGAGGACACCAGAACATCATACCAAACCCTTAACGAAATCATCTCAAAACCATCAGAGCGTCCTCACGGTAAGAAGTTTGTGGAACGTCCAAATTTTAGTGGAAAAATTGAGTTTGTTGATGTCTCTTTTGCCTATCCAGATACCGACTTTAAAGTACTTAAAAATGTAAGTTTTGTTATCCAAAGTGGTGAAAAAGTAGCGATGATTGGCCGTATTGGTTCAGGAAAAAGTACAATTTTAAAACTTATCCTCGGTCTATATGAACCTGATGAGGGCTCTATTTTACTCGATGGTATCGATATCAATCAGATAGACCCCGCAGATTTACGCCGTAATATCGGTTATGTAGCACAAGATGTGGTGCTTTTTAGAGGAACACTTAAAGACAATATCATCTTCAGATCTCCCAATGCAACCGATCAAAAAATGATTAAAGCCGCACAAGTCAGTGGCACAGATGAGTTTGTTCGTCGTCATCCTAAAGGCTATGAAATGCCTATCGGTGAGCGCGGTATAGGACTCTCAGGTGGTCAACGTCAAAGTATCGCTATTGCACGTGCTTTTTTACTTGACGCCCCTATCATGCTCTTTGATGAACCAAGTAATGCTATGGATCAGATTACTGAAAATAATTTATATACCAATATGCGTGCCAACTTATCAGACAAAACATCTTTAATGGTTACACAGAAGATGAATTTACTTACAGTTGCAGATAGAGTTATTGTATTTAATCACGGATCGATCTATCTTGATGGCCCTAAAGAGGCTGTATTAAAAGCACTTAAAGATGGAGAAACTCATGAGTAAAAAACTTGAACGTGAGTATCACTACAACGAAGAAGATTATGAGTATATGCAGAGTTTAAGTGCAGCAATACTGCATAAACATCCAAAAAAAATCAGTATTGTTCTTCTTTTTTGGTTACTGAGTATCTTCGCTTTTATACTGTGGGCAAGTTTCACTGAGATTGATGAGTTAACACGTGGTGGTGGTGAAGTTGTGCCTTATGGGGAAAATCAAGTCATTCAAAACTTTGAGGGCGGTATTGTTGATGATATCTTAATCAAAGAAGGTGACTTGGTAAAAAAAGGAGATATATTACTTAAAATTAGTAATCTAAAGTCTCGTTCAAACTACCTTACCAATGATATTAAAATCAGAGAATTAACCGCAAGAATTTATCGTCTGAAAGCAGAAATTGATAATAAAAAATTTATTGCCCCTCGTAGCGATGATGTTGAACTTCAAAAAACTATTGCACTAGAGCGTAGTCTCTATTATTCTAATTTTGATGCGCTTAATTCTAAAGATCATATCTTAAGAGAGCAGTACATTCAAAAACAAGCAGAGATTAAAGAGTTAAACAAACGTATTAAACATCTTAAAAAATCTTTGGCTTATGTGAATGAAGAGATCAAGATGACAGAACCTATGGTTAAAGAGGGTATCAAGTCAAGAGTAGACTTTTTAAAACTTCAACGTGAGTATAACAATATAGAGCAAGACCTTGACTCAGCTAAGTCAACCATTCCAAAATTAAAGTCTAGTGCACGTGAGATTGATCGAAAAAGAAAAGAGACAAAAAATAACTTTAAACTTGATGCCAAACTTCAACTCAATGAAACAACGTCTGAACTTGATAGATTGATGGCGACAGATACCGCGCTTGAAGATCAGGTCAATCGTCGCTCAGTACGCTCTCTCGTTGATGGTATCGTTCAAAAACTTTATGTCCATACTCGTGGGGGAGTCATCAAACCAGGTGCAGACTTGGTCGAGATTGTGCCACTCACAGACAAACTTTATCTGGAGGTTAAAATATCTCCAAAAGATATCGCATTTATTCATCCTGGCGCAGAAGCAATGGTTAAATTCTCTGCTTATGATTTTGCTATTCATGGGGGACTTAAGGGAAATGTAGTGCGTATCAGTCCAGATACTATTACGGATGAAAAAGATGAAACCTATTACATCATCCATATAGAAACTGATAAAAACCACCTTGGAAGTGATGAGAGTCCTCTTAAAATTATTCCTGGAATGATGGTTAATGTTGATATTGTTACCGGTCAAAAAACAATTATGCAGTACATCTTAAAACCAATTATAAAATCCAAACAATACGTATTTTCGGAGCGCTAAAATGAAAATTTATCTATTTTCTTATGACACACAAATACTGGGTGAGTGGAATGACAAACTTAAAAATCTAGACGTTGCCGTTGAGTCTGAAATTGACAATATTACTGAGTTAGAAACTATTATTAAAAACAACAATAATGCCATTATCTTAAGTGATTATGACACTGTTTCCAATGATGTAAACACAGTTATTATGAATACAGACAAACATGCTAAATTTGCTGTTTTAGAAAAGAACCCTATGATCCAAACGGGGAAAAATCTATTTTCTCATAAGGTACGTGCTTATGGAAACAGTCGAATGCTGGAAACACACCTTAAACAACTACTCAGTGCGCTGAGTCAAGACAAAACGTGGAGTTATCCTGAACTGACTTCCGCTTTGGTCAAAAACTCAGGTGTCCCAAAACTAAGTAAAGAAGCCTTAGCCTTAATAAAAAGACTCAACGCCAGAGAAAATGAGACCTTACTTTTGGTTCTCGAAGGATATACCAATGCCGCTATCGCACAAAGTTTAGATGTAAGTGTTCGAACCATTAAAGCCTATATGCACGCTATATTTGAAAAACTACACGTTAATGATCGTTTATCATTAGTATTACTATTAAAATAAGGAAAAAAATTATGAATATTAAAATTTCACTTGCGACATTTTTACTGCTTTTAGCAACCAACGCCGTATCAGCAGAAGATCAAAACACTTCAGAAGTGGTACGAGAAACAGATACAGACAAGGCCTTAGTTATTGTTGACACCACTGCCAATGACTCTATCGCTGTTGAAACATCTACACAACAAAATGACGTTAATCTTTCACTATTAACAGATCCATATCCATACATAAAACCTACCGCAGTAGAGAAAGCACCGCCACGTGTAATAGTAGAAGTTATTCCTGATCGTGATAGTGATGCGGATGGTGTATTAGACGCTGATGATAGATGTGCACAAACACCAATTGGCATCAAAATCGACCTTCTTGGATGTCCTTTAGATGAAGATGCTGATGGTATTCCTGATTATCAAGATAAATGTAAAGAGACACCTGCCGATGTAAAAGTGACTAAAAATGGCTGTCCTGTTGACAGTGATAAAGATGGTATCGCTGACTACCTTGATAAGTGTGAAGATACAGACTCTCTCTTACGTGTAGATGACAAAGGCTGTCCTCTTGATGATGATGGTGATGGTATCCCCAATCATTTAGATACCTGTCAAGTAACACCAGATGGATTTAATGTTGATAAAAATGGATGTGCACTGACAGCGACACTACAAATTCACTTTAAACGTGCTTCGGGCGTGATTAAAAAAGAGGATATGAAACAAGTGTTAGAGTTCTCAAATTTTTTGAAACTTAATCCTAAATATAAAGTTTCGATTACAGGACATACTGATAATGTTGGAACAGTTAAGGCCAATCAAAAACTCTCTGAAATTCGTGCACTTTCACTTAAAAATGCCCTGATTAAAGACGGTATAAAGTCTTCAAGACTTACAAGTTTTGGTAAGGGTGAAAGTGACCCAATTGCGACCAACCTTTTGGCCTCAGGACGCGAACAAAACAGAAGAATTGAAGTAAAACTTATTCATTAAAAAGCATATGTACTCAGGTACACTTTCATTAAATCCCCTTTTCCCCTAAGATAACAACATAAAATTATCTTAGGAGTTCTTATGTCAAAAGTTATTGGATATGTAAAAGTTATAAACGGCGGTGAATATACAGCAATGTCATTGGATGGATCAGTTAGAGAGATCCAAGTAAAAGACAGTGTATATGCAGGCGATATCATTACTGGTGACATTAATAACGACCTAATGGATATCTTAATTATCGGGATGAATAATGATTCTGAAGTCACCATCAGTGGTGATGAGTCACAATCTTTTGACACCTCTCTACATGTTGCAGAGTTCAGTGAAGAAGAGACTACCAATAAAGATGAAATAATGGACTCTCTTTTTGCAAGTAATAACATTGATGAGTTAGAGACTGCAGGTACTGAAGAAGTGATCATCTCAAGTGAAGAGCAACTTGATGAGCTCAAAGGTCCAAGTGGTTCACAATCAGATGTAAGAGCAGAGTTGAATGATACTCGTGGTCAATCTGATGGACATAGAAGCGATACAGACTCAGACAATAGTCTATTAACAAACCTAAGCTCAGTAAACACTCCAACAGCAGCCACTTCAGTTGCTCCAACAGGTTTAGCAAATCTTACAGTCGCTATTTCAACAACTTTCCCAGCCAGTTCAAGTGCAGTTCAAGTTAGAGATGCTGAATTACTTAGTGTAGATGAAGGGATTCAAGAAGTATTTATTACACTTAGCTCTGATCGTGTACTAGACAATGACAGTACGCTTAACTTTAATTTTCTAAGTGGTGAGGGTCAAGCTGAATGGGGAGACGATTTTCTTCTACCTGTTGAGTACACCAATGATGGTGGAGCAACTTGGCAAAATATGGACATGTTCAATGTCACTCTTGACGCTGGTCAAACACAGATGGTTGTACGTGTAAATATCTTTGATGATGCCAGTGTTGAAGCACTAGAACAGTTTAAAGCAAACATCACTTCTGATGACTTCAATCCTGCTGAAGCTACCTTTAACATTATTGATAATGATGCAGATGATGGTACACCATTAATGAGTATTGGGCATAAATACGTTAATGAAGGTGATGGCTACGTAGAGTTCAAAATCAGTCTGGATAAAGCAGCCTTAGGTGAAGTAAGTGTTGATTATTTCACTACTGACTTTGGTGCAGTTGCAGGTGAGGATTATGAAGAGACAACGGGAAGTGTTGTATTTGCTGAGGGTGAAACTGAGAAGCTTGTTCGTATAAATATAATTGATGATGCAGATACAGAAGAGATGGAAATGGCATTTGTCAACATCACCAATGTTCAAGGTAATGCAAAAATTTCTGATGCACAAGGTTCACTACGTATCTTAGACAATGATGAAACAACTATCTCTGCAGAGCTTGATGATGACAGTAACTCAGGCAGTACAGATGACAATATTACCAATGACAATACACCAACTATCGTAGGAATTGCAGATCCAGGTTCAACGGTCACGATTACTGATGAAGATGGTGAAGTTATTGGTACCGGTACGGCAACTGAAGATGGTGATTACGCTGTTATTGTTGATGAATTACCAGAAGGTGAAACGACTATTAAAGTAGTAACTGAAAATCCTGATGGAACAACAGAAGCTACTGAGCTTGATATTGTAATAGATACAGGTATTAATCCTACACCAAATGCAGATGGCACAACACCTCCAAGCATTACAGCAGAACTAGATGACACAAGTAATTCAGGTAATAAAGACGATACAATTACTAATGATACAACACCTACAATCACTGGAGATACTGAACCAAACGCTACCATTATTATTAAAAATGAAAATGGTGACACTATTGGTACAGGTATTTCTGATGAAGATGGTCATTATGAAGTTCCTGTAGATCAGTTACCAGAGGGTGATAATACACTTACTGTGATTGTTGAGGATGACGCAGGCAATCAAGCAAGTACTGAACTGGGTATCAATATCGATACAGGTGTAAATTCAGGAAATGATAATAGTACTGGAATTACTGCAGGTATCAGTGATCCAACAAACTCTGGTTCAAATGATGACAATATTACAGATGACACAACACCTGATATAACAGGTAATACAGAACCAGGTTCAACAGTAGTTATTACAAATAAAGACGGTGAAGTAATAGGAAGTGGTGTTGCAGATGAAAATGGCGACTATACTATCCCGGTTGATGAACTTCCAGAAGGTGATTCAGAATTAATAGTAACGGCAAAAGATGTGGCTGGAAATGAAGACTCAACAACGCTTATTGTAACTACAGACACTGGTGTTAATAATCCTGATAGTGGTGCCGGTAGTGAAGATGATGCCATTACTGCAATCGTTACTACGCCAGTTAATGACAACACCCCTACCATCACTGGTTCTACTGAGCCAGGTTCTGTTGTGAACATCGAAGATGCAAATGGTAATGTTATTGCAGGTCCGGTAACGGCTGATGAGAATGGTGATTATGAAATCACTATTCCAGAAGGCAGCGCGCTAGAAGATGGAGATACTCCATTAGTGGTTACAGTTGAAGATCCTGCGGGGAACACAGATTCTACACCACTTACAGTGACGGTTGATACAACAGCTCTTGCTGGTGTGGTTACAGTCAATCCAATTGCGGATGACAATGTTATCAATGCTACTGAATCAGGTGAAGCAACTCAGAGTGTTTCTGGAACTGCAATAGGTGGAGATATCTCTACTGGTGATGTTGTGACAGTTACGGTTAATGATAATACGTATACAACGACTGTTGGTGAGAATGGTAACTACACACTTGAAGTACCTACGGCGGATATTATTGCTGATGGTACACTTGATGTTTCTGTTGCTTCTAATGATGGCAATGGTAATGAGGTAGCTTCGACGACTACGTCTACTGTGGTAACTACAGACACAGGTGTTAATAATCCTGATAGTGGTGCCGGTAGTGAAGATGATGCCATTACTGCAATCGTTACTACGCCAGTTAATGACAACACCCCTACCATCACTGGT
>JADGDM010000073.1 GCA_016744905.1 Sulfurimonadaceae bacterium
GTTTTTGGTTTATTCAATTACTTTTATTCCCCTCAATAACTTATTATATTCAATCCCACAACTTAAAGTTCCTATTTAATTTAATTTAATTTAATTTTACTCATAAAAAAACGCAATCTTATTGCCTTTTTTTATGAGATATCGTTTTATTCTCTAGCTTGAATCAGATATTTTGTGATTGATATAAGTCATTTATTTGTTATTTTACTTAAGATATATTGATTTGTCGGTATTTAATGTGATAAATAAAATTGATAATTATCTAATATCTGTTGTTTTATGTATTGATTTTAACCTATATAAGGTGTTTTCAGCTTTTTTAATAATTATATTTTGTTTCTTTTTTGCAAATAACCCTTCTAAGTGTCATATTTCTTAAAACTTTAAGTTTCATTTAAAAATAACTCGTATAAACTATTCTTACTATTCAAAGGAGAATATATGAAAAAAATTATTGCAAGTACAGTTTTAGTAGCAGGTATGTTAACTACGTCAGCAATGGCAGATGTTAAAGTTGGTTTAGGTGTTGATGTTATGAATACATATACTAACCCAGTTGGATCATTAAATGGTGGTTCTTTTGGTGGTATTATCGGTTCTACTCCAGTGATTAGAGTTCCAGTTGATATGGGTGCTTATAGAATTGAGCCACGTATCGCTTATATTTCTGCTTCTTCTGATTATGTAGCAGGTGGTACTCAAGATGATAGTTTAATGGCATTTGGTGTTGGTGCATATTACAAACTAGCAAATTCTGAAAACTCTAACATTTATGTTGGTGGACAAGCAGATTACTTTATGGTTGGTAAAGAAACTACACCTGTTGTAGGTGCGTCAGTTACTACTGATATTAATGCTCTTGCATTTGCTGCTGTTGTTGGTGCTGAATTTTTCATGACTCCTAATTTTTCACTAGCTAGTGAATTAGGTTTACAATATACATCTACTACTGTTGTAGATGGTACATTCACTACTACAGGTGCTAAAGCAGATGTAGTTGGTACTGATATCGCTCCAGTAACTTCAGTAACTTTCCGTTACTACTTCTAGAACGCTTTTACTCTCTCTTTGAGAGAGTAAATTTTGTTTACAGCACAATCCCCGATAACTCCCCAATAATAATCTAAACTTATACTATCAATCTGTTTTATCTATAAGAAAACTTACTTATGTTTCGTTTATACTTCTTTTATGAAAAGATTAAGTTTTATTCAGATTTGAAATCCTAATAGAGTGATTTTGTGATAGAATAATCACAATAATTTTCTACAAATAAAAAAGGAGAACTATGTTCTTAAATAAATTACTTTCAGGTGCAGTAGCACTATCAGTAGCAGCAGCGGTATCTTACGCAGCTCCAGCGGTTCGTTTTAATGTTGCAGATGGCAATGTGGAAGAGGCCTATAATAAACTTGTAAATGAAAAAATCAATTCTATTGGTTATGTTCTTTCTGATCCACATGAGAGAATTAATGATGGTTACGCAGAGAAGTATGGTGCAACTAATTTAGATAACTTAGGTTTTATGTCAGTAACTAATGATGAAGGTTTACGTGAATTACTAATTGCAGATCCTAGAATTGGTGGTTTTTCTCCTTTCAATCTTCATATCTACAAATTAAAAGAAGAAAACAAGACTTACGTAGGTCATATTGTTCCAGAGACTATGCTTGACATTGTTGGAGTTCAAGATAAAAAGACTCGTGAAGGTTTTGTTGCACTATTTCCATCATTAGATGAGTTAGTACAAAAAGAGATTGGTGGAAAAGTTGGAATTAGTGAATATACTGCACTACCAGAACAACCTATGATGGAATTTACAATCTCTTTTGATCGTCCAGAAGCAATTGAAGACTATGTAGATGAATTTCAAGAAGGATTTGAAGAGCTGTTTGAAGAGAAAAAATATATCATTGCTGGATATAAAAACTTTAGAGAAACGTATGACGATTTAGAACAAGATTTTGATAAATATGATGCGTATTTTGTATATTCACTTTGCCACTTTCAATTTTCAGACGGTATTTTTAACATGAATGCTAAAGCCACTAAATCAGCGCGTCCAGATGCTGGTGCTTTTGCTCCATGTTCAATGTATATGTATATTGAAAAAGATACAAATACAATGCATGTTGGTATGCCTAAGTTGGAAAATTGGATCAAAGTTATGAACATTAAAGATCCTGCAAAAGTTAAATCAATTTTAGGTCTTGATAAAGAGATCATTGGTATGATGAAATCTTTAGGTGCAAAAGTAAAATGAGAAAAACTTTAGCACTTATTGCTGCGGCATTTGTTTTAAACTTTTCAGGTTGTGGTAGTTCATCTGCTACAACGGACGTGAAAGCCAGTGAACTACCAACCGGTGAAATTAACACATATATGTATGCACCTTATATGGATGCAGCTGCGGTTAGTGCAAAACTAACTGAAGCTGGTTTTGAAGTATTAACTGTATACAAGTTGAAAAAAATTGGTACTACTGTTGTTTTTACTAATGATGCAATGAAAGCGATGGCCAATAAACCTGGTCGCGCTTATGCGGCAATTTCACGTATTTTTATTGATGAAGCTAATCAACGCATCTCTATCAATAATCCAGTTTATTTCAATAAAGCATACATGCAAGATGAGTATGATAATGATCTTTCTACAGCTTTAAAAGGACAGTTGGATACATTATTCGCTACGAATGCCGTATCTATGGACAAATTAGATTTTGGTGACTTAGCTGATTATCATTATATGATGGGTATGCCTTATTATGCTGACACTGATAATTTAGCTGAGGGTGAACAAGCTGCCTTGGTTGCTAGTGTTCAAGCTTATAATGATAAATTGGTTGCTAAGAAAAAACCGGCTGTTCAATTGTTTAAAATTGAGTTGGCACCTAATCGTGTTCTATTAGGTATGACAATTGGTAAAAAAACTTCTAAGTTTCCTAAAAAAATAGGAACACATAATGGAGGTGTTCTACCTTGGTTAGTTGTAATTGAAGATGGTAAAGCGCAAGCGTTAAATGGTAAATTTCATGTAGCACTTTCTTATCCCCTTTTGAGTATGAGCGAATTTATGAAAATTGCTACTATGCCTGGTGCAGTTGAAAAAGACTTAAAGAAAGCTTTTTAATTTTCACTTTATCTTACGCACTTGCGTAAGATATTACTTCTACCTTTAGACTTAATCAAACTTCTTTCCTTTCTTCGATATAATATTTATAGTTTAATATTAGGTTTTGTTATGAATAATGTTTACAAAGATGAGGCTACTTCTGAGTGGTTTTATCCAGATAATGCTTATATCCTCAGTGAAACAGATGAAAATGGTTTAATTATTTATGCCAATGAGTTGTTTTGTGAGGTAGCAGGTTATACACATGAAGAGTTGATAGGCGAACCACATAACATTGTAAGGCATCCTGATATGCCTAGAGTGGCCTTTAAAGGCCTATGGGATGATATCCAGAGTAAAGGCTTTTGGACGGGGTATGTTAAAAATATATCTAAAGACAGGGGTTATTATTGGGTGTATGCGACTGCGATGCGCCTAAAAGACAGTAGTGGTAAAGTTACTTATCTTTCAGTTCGTACTAAGCCATCAAGAGAAGATGTGAAAAATTACACTGATCTTTACGCTGAGATTAAAGCAGGTGAATGATATTGTTTATATCTGTATGGAGCATTAAATAGGTTTTTAACTACCTAAAAAAAGGTAGTTCTATTTTCTTAAAAGAGGATTTCCATTAGGTGTTTCGATTGCACCTAAACTTTTCATTAATTTAGTAATATCTACATCTAAATACTTCATTTTTGCTATCTGATGTTTATCTTTTACGCCAAATGCTGCACCCCAAGCTGCTAAAGTCGGCATACCAAATACGATTTTATTTTCACCTTCTTTGACATACATATAAACTGAACAGGGTGCAAATATACCAGCCATTGGTAGTGCATTAGGACCATCAAATACTTCGTATGAAAATGGAATGTGACATAGATCATATGACCAAAAGACAGTGTATTGCTCAAGTACATCTTCTTCACTATTGTAACTGTCTTTTAAATTATAATAACCCGCAATAATATAACCCTCTAATGCAAAGAGTGATTCAAATTTTTCTTGGAATTCATCAAGAAAATCATCAACATCTTCTGGTTCATCAAATGGTATCTCAAAGTTCATCATGGTGTCTTCGGCAAAGCCTTGGAGTTCAATGATTTCTTTTTTTCCTTTAGGAAACTTTTTTTCAATTGTTTCATCTAGAAGAGGAAATGAGGCAATGAACTTTGCTCTAATATCTTGATCTGTGATTTCTAAAATATCAAGCATTGCTTCCGGGGTGAGATGTGCAATAACCGTTTGCATGTCTTTTTTAGTACGATAATAATGAAGGTTAAAAGGAGTAAATGCACCCATTCTAGGATCTATATTTAACATAGGACGGATGAGCTCCTCTGCTATGACAGAATTAAAGCTGAGGGTATCTAAATACGTCTTCCCAAAGTTCGTTTCATATACAGCATTGACATTATGATGAGGATCATTTAGGTTTAGACCAATTTTTTGAAGATCTTTTTTAGTAAATTCATAAAACTCTTCATCAAATAGAGAATCTTTTTTGTCAAATGTATACGTAACTGCCAGAGTTTTATTATTTGAGGGGGTAAATGCAACATCATCTGCATGAGGAGCAGCAAAGAGTGATGAAGTTAGTAGTGCGCTTAATAGAGTGGTGCTTAGAAGTTTCATTAGAGGCCTTTAGTAAGTTATAAAAAAATAAAGAGATATTTGCTTTGTTATAAGTTAACTCAGCGCATAGCGCGCTGGGATGTAGAGTAGTGACTACTCTAAGATAGAAGTAATTGTATCAGCTAATAGATTTTGAGCTTCAATTAAAGGTTTAAGTGAATACTCATCAAGCATGTCTGTAGATTGGATCCAGTTGTCAACAGATGGGTAACCCATATGTACAGTGTTTTCACCTTTTCTTTGGTACATGTAAAATGAACATGGCGCAAATGCACCCGCTTCTGGATGTGTTTTAGATACTGGGTGAATTACTTCAAGTTTACAAATTGAGTAAGTATCATAAAATTCGAAATCTTCAACACCTGCTTCAATTACTTCATCGTTCACACCAATAAAGCCTGGGAATAGAAAACCAACTGGCTCTAATTCACCTTCGAACTCATCTTGAAAATCTTCTTTCATATCTTCTAGAGAAGCATCTTCATCAGCAATCCACTCTGCAGAGAATGAAGTTTCTAGTGCTTGATTCATATCTGCAACTTTTGTATAACTTAATGTTTCAAAGTGACCACCTGGAAGTGCAGCAGCAAGTGCTTTTGTCATTTCAGCTTCATAAGCGATTAGATCTACATTATCCATAGGAATTTGAGTGATTCTTGACATACCACGAAGAGTAAGTGAAGAGATAGACATATCTTTGTTGTCATGTGATGACCAGATAGACATACTTAATGGAGTTAGTAGACCAATTGACGGATATTTACTGATAAGTTTTGCTACAAGAGCTGAATTATGAACCGTTGCTAAGTGGTAAGTTTCATACCAAGTAGACTCAAAACGTACAGAAAAAGGTTTATTCATATTGTTGTTACCATCAATACCAAAACCAGTCTCTTCAAATGCTTTTTCTATAGTAGCAGTTGTGATTTTTTTATCAGCATTTGCTACTGTAAAGATACGAATATCATAGTTTTGTTCAACTTTAGTTGCAACTTCTTCTTTTGGCTCTGCATTATTACATGCAGTTAAACTTAGTGCAACAAGTGCGCTTACGAGAACAGATAGTATTTTTTTCATGTGGTTCCTTAATTTGTGTTGTCTGCATAGTTTTTACACAGATAATCTGCTGTGATTTTATCGCTTTTTCTCTCTAGTTGAACTGAATTTAAATAATATATACTGTATCACTTATTTTTATGTTTCCATCCTTCACAACCTTGCTAAATATGCCTCTATCATCTTTGAGAAGTTTAGGAAGTTTTGAATTAATCTGTGTTAAACCTTTACAAATAGTACAGTTTTGTGTAATTTGTAAAATCACTTCTCCTATTGCTATCTGATCACCTGCTACAAGATGATTAATTTCACTGTCTATTAATATATTTTCACCCAGTGCGCCAGCATTAATAGATATATTATTGTTTGTGGCAATGTCATAACTATGAGTACTGCTTAGTAAAACGGATCTCATTATATTTTTAGAGTGAAACTTATCACCGACAATACCGCCTTCATTTAAACTAAGTGTCTCTTTTGCTATTCTACTGGGTGTTTGGGTTGTAGATTGATACAGTGCTAGTACGCTTCCTATGCTTTTTTTAGGCATGAATATCCTTTGATTTATGAATAAAATTATAGCTAAATTGTATTTTATGAGTTTGAAAGCAATGGAGTTTTAAATGATTTTTAGTAGGTGCAGTTTAAATAAAGTAAGAGAACACGCTAAACGGTGCTCTCTTAAAGTAGGAGTAAAGTCAAGGTTACTTGATTTTACCTTTTCCAGAATCTTTGTTACCTTTACGGTCAATCCAATTCATTTCTACTTTATCACCCTTTTTAAAGTCGCCTTTAAATTTGAATTTAACAATCGGGTTTTTAGAAATAAACTGAGAAGTTGAAGCGTCTAGAACAACTTTACCATTAACTGAAGCAGTTAAATGTGTAATGAAGTTTGCATCTTCGCGATTTCCAGTTTTCTTTTCCATCATATTGTATGTAGTCATATCGTGTTTTGCTAAAGATTTAACAGAAACAACACCATTTTTTAATTTTGCTTTTACTTTAATGCCCATAATTTTCCTTTAATATTTTCGTTTTATGTGAGGAAGGGATTAACCTTCACAACCACCAAGTGCTACTTCAAGAGTTTTCTTAGCAGCATAAAGTTTTCCGTCTTTACCTTCAGCTACGATTGTAATCGTTCCTGATTTACCCATTTTAATTTTAATTGAGTATTGTGGAACACTGAATTCATTAATGTCAATAACCATTACTGCTGCTTCAGGATTTGCATCTTGGAAAACAGCGATAGTTTTTGCATCAACAGTAGTTGCAAAATCAACTGGGATTGCTCCACCGTTTGCCGCTACATCTGGCGCAGTAAGTTTAACACCCTCTTCAATAAGAGTTGTTGAACCGTACATTGCTTGAATAGCATCTTCTACAGTGTGAGCATGCCATACATCCGGCTTATCTGCTCTCCAGTCTGTTGCGCTAACTGCTGCTGGTGCAACTGTTAGTGCAACTGCACTCATACCTACTAGGCTTAAAAAATTTCTTCTTTCCATTATTATTCCTTTTTTATAGTTTACCAGTGACTAAATAATCAACCACTTGTTTAAATTGAGCATCAGTAAGTGATGAACCGCCTTTTGCAGGCATACCAGTGTCGGTACCATTGATACCGTTTGCGTATACTTTCTCAACACCTTTAGAAACCAATGGTTCCCATGCTGCTCTATCACCAACTGTTGGTGCTGCGCCTGTGTCATGACACATTGCACAGTTTGCTGCATATTCAGCTTTAACATCGATAGCAACTGGTGCTGAATCTGGAAGATCTCTTACGATATTGGTTGGTGGGAAAAAATCTCTAATTCCTCCACCTTCAGCAATGCGTACGATTTTAGCTGTTGGCTCTTGACAATCAGTCATACAACGTACTGCACCTTGGTTAAGGTTTTGTCCACCAAAGTTTGATGCTTTAGCGTAGAATGTACGTACGTTTTCCGTACCATTTTCACCACGAATTTCAGGTTCAAAACCATCAACATTTGGCATAACGATGTCTGCAAAGTTATCTCTATTTAATTCAAACTCATCATCATCAGCAACAGCAATATCACCAACCATCATCTCATTTACACTTAACATATATGCTGTAAGCGCATATGTTTCATCATGTGTTAGAGTTTTAGACTTAGGATGTGGCATACCATCTTGAATGTACCACCACATTGTACTTGCTTGTGGCCAGTAAGATCCAAACATACGAACTGGACCATCTTCATCAGGTGTAGTGCGTTGTGCTTTTAGAGTTTTTTGTAACTCAGAAGCCTCACCTTTACCACCTAGTGCTGGATAACCACCACCGCCTGAACCGAAGTCACCATGACACATAACACATTGAGCCTCGTATAATACTTCGCCTTCTTCAACAGTACCTTTACCCTCTGGAGGTAATTTGATATGTGTTACATCCGTATTCCACGCAGCAAGTTCTCCCGCAGTTGGAACACGACCATGATTTAAAGTTTCACTATCAACTTGTGTGTTAACTGCGTATTGTGAAGTATAACCGTTAACCACTGGATACGTTGTACCACCATCAATAACAGCTTTTCCATCTGCATAGACAGTTTGAACTGTAGATGCGCCTGAGTGATTTGAACCTGATGCAGATGCACCAGAATTACATGCAGTCATAACTAGTGCTGCAGATACTGCAATTGAAGCAGAGATGATTTTAGTATTTAATTTCAACATATTATGCTTTCCCTTCAATTGACATTGTGCCAGTTTCTTTATCGTATTTAAGTTGTGAACGTACCATGACGTGTCTTACTTTACCGTCAGGTTGTACTTCCCAAGTTTCAACAGCATTTCTGTGATAAACCGCTTCAACACCAGTGATTAGAGTTTCTTGATCAACTGTTGGTTGGATATAACCAGCATCATCAATTGCACGAGAAGCCAACTGAATAACTTGACCTTTTTTGTATGTGTGCATAATGCTCCAGCGCGTCCATGACTTAGGTAAAACAAGACCTTTAAGGTTTGCTTTAACATAGTTTTTACCACCATCAATTGAGAAATCAACTGCAGTAATAGTTCCCATACCAGACCATGCAAGACCTTGAATTTCAACACGATCGCCATCTTTAAGATTTGACCAGTCGATTTCAGGTGATGGATGAGTTACAGTAGAGTTAACTTCATTCGCATAGAAATGTTGGATCGCTTTACCTGAAGGTTTCAGCGCAGTATATTTAGAAGTTTCTTCTTTAGCAAAGAATGGTTCATTTGAGAATTTAAGACGTTTAAGCCATTTAACCATCAAGTTACCTTCCCAACCTGGAAGCATGATACGAACAGGATAACCTTGTTCTGGACGAAGTGCTTCACCATTTTGTCCCCAAACAAGCATTGCATCATCAAGTACTTTATCAATAGGAATGGTACGACCCATTTCAGAGTTATCAGAACCTTCAGCAAGCATCCATTTAGCAGTTGGTTTAAGACCTAAGTCTTTAAGGATATCTTTAAGATATACACCAGTCCACTCAGCAGAACTCATAAAACCTTTTGCAAATTGTAATGAGTTGAACTGTGGTCCACGCCACTCTTGACCACCATTAGCTGGGCATTCGATGAAGTGCGTACGTGAAACACTTGGATAACGTTTAAGTTCTTCAAGTGTTAAAACGATAGGTTTCTCAACAAGACCATGAATCATCAATCTGTATTCATTAGGATCTACATGAGCAGTACCACCATGACTACGAGAGAAGAAAAGACCATTTGGTGTGATGATACCTTGAGATTCATGAATTGGTGCAACAGCAATAGAAGCTCTTAAGTTACCAGAAGCTAGAAGTTTCGTTCCTCTTCTTGTATTGTTATGCTCATACGCTGATGGAATTCCGTATAGGTTCTTATCGACTGGATCACCCCAAGTTTGGCCCCATTTTACATGATGCATAATGTTTGGATCACCTTCACCTGCTGCTTCATTAGCAAAAAGACTAGTGCCTGCTAGTGCGCCAACACCTAGAGCGGCTTTTTTGAAAAAATCTCTACGATTAGTCTGCTCAGTTTGAACATCTAATTCAGAGTTTTTGATTTCGTTATTACTCATTCGTTTCTCCCATTTTTAGTTGATAATTTTACTTTTGCAAATACACCCAACATTGCTTTAATGATGCGCATATTAGCAAAGGATAGAATATATTGGCATTATCATATCACATTTATGACAAATGTTTTGATTAAAGTGCTTAAATTGTACACAGTTAGTATTACCAAACGAAACACTTAGTTGTTGTTGATAATACCTAAAATCACATAGACGTCAATATTCTCATCATAATACACAGTAATTGTGAATCCTCTGTGTTCTATGTCTCTTATATCTTTGTCTTCAAAATAGATTGAAGCCTCGTATTTATTATATTTTGATGCCATATTAAGTAGCACCGTGTCTAAATGAATTTTAAATCTTTTTGTCTCTTCGAAATCTTCCTTGGCTAACTCTTGTAAGATAGCCTTATATTGATTTTCAAAGAGTTCAGAATTAACGACGATCATTATGAATGACTCTCTTCAAGCCATTGAGAGATTTTTTGCGTGTTCTCGTGTGTTGGACTAAAAGCTGTTTCACTATTAATATAGTTGCTTAGCTCTTTTTGAACTGCTGCTTGAAAATTTTTGTTAACTACTTTTGTATTCTTTGTCTCTTCTTGTTTTGACATGGAAAACTATTCCTCTTCTTCATCGACAATACGTGGGGCATTTCCATAAAAATTGTTTACATCCTCAGAGTAAGTAATAATATCATCTAGTCCATCTTCATAGACTTCAAGTAAATCCTCATCATTTTCTGCGTCTTTAACACCTTGAAGGGTTTCTTTAACACTGTCCATAATTAAGTGGTTAGAAAAAGGCATACCATGGTTAAATACAAGTTCTCCACCTGATTTACCTTGAGCAAAGCCTAGTGCGCTGACAGCTAAAAGAAGAACAACAGCTACGGCTTCAAGTTTAAATTTTTTCAATCTACATCCAACTACTTTTAAAAGCGTAATTACTATCATTGCTCCAGTAAGTGCCAGTCCCATATTTCTATGACCTAGCATGGTGTTTCTCCCTTCACGTGAGAGGTATTCAAGAATTTCAGGACCTGCTTGGTATCCTGTATAGCTTGATACTATCATTGCTAAGGTCGCAAAGAGTGTTAGACGAGAAGATATTTTTGACATGCCTTCAGTACGTGTGTAAAGGTAGATTAGTCCAAACACTGCAGCAATAGCAGGTAAGGCGATTGCAAAGTGGGCGCTTGCGGGATGTAACATCATAGGTATTTCCTTTAAATATTGTGAAGTTTGATATAAGTATTTTAACAGCGCTTTGTTAAGAGAATATTAATACACAGGTAAGTAAAGATTTTAATTAAATTTATATGTAATTCTTTTTTTGTAGAAATATATGTGTTAAACTACAAAATTAAATAAGGAAAAATATGAAAATGATTAAAATAATTGCCAGTGCAATCTTAACACTGAGTTTAACGTCATCACTGTTTGCAGGTAGTAAAACAAGTGAAGCTATGGTAGCTGAAGCAAAAAAATCTGTAAAATCAATTACTGCAAAAGATTTAGCAAAGATGATAGATAATGAAGATGATGTATGGATGCTAGACGTTCGTGAACCTTTTATGCGTGTTGAAGGTAGTATTGATGGTATGGAAAATATTGCTGTATCGCGTGGGGTTTTAGAATTTGACATTGGTTCACAAATCGAAGACCACAAAGCATTTATCGTAGTATATTGTCGTTCAGGAAAAGCTGCGCCATTATCAGCAGCAGTTATGAAAAATAGACTTCACTATACTAATGTTGTTTATCTTGAAGAGGGCTTAGAAGGTTGGTTAAATGCAGGGTACAGTATTTATAATGCATTTGGTGAGATGAAGTTAGCGGAATAATTTCCGCTAATTAAGATTTTTATTTTTTTATTTTATCCAAGGCATTTTTTGCCACACTCCAAGCTTGAATCCCCATACGTTTTGCCTCTTTGGCCGCATCCGATCTCATTACTTTTGAATCTTTAATTTTATCTTCAATGACACTGAGTTTATCTTTCATAACATCAACCGTCTCTTTAGAAATATGCATCAACTCTTCTAAGTCATATTTAATCTCTTTTGCTGATTTCTCTATGATAGTTTTGGTACTGCTGCTTGCATTATTCGCTTGAGATTGAACCACTTGTTCAAAGATAGTATCCGTTTGAAATAACTCTTCTTTTAAAACAGTAAATTCGCCATAAAGTTTTTGTCTCTCTTCTCTAGGCATATAGAGTAGTTGTTGTTTAAACTTTCCGATAGAACGAATAAGACCGGCTCTGATACCTTTGATCGTGGCTTTAATAATATCTTCTGTGTGATTGCTAGAAGCCTCTGCCACATCAATGGTTGCATCTAAAATAGTATTCATAACTTTTCGAACACGAATGTTGCTTAATGAGCCCTCATTTAAAGTATCGTATGTAAACTCTTTTGCCAGCTCCTCGATAGTCTCTTCTATATCATTGCCTTTTTCAAGTGTTGTAACAATGGCGGACTCCACCATTTCACCTAATATATCAAATAGATCTACACTTTGAAGTTTGATTTGATGTAGGTTTGATAGGGTGTGTTCAGAACTTTCATCTAGCGCACTCTCAAAAGCATTAAAGATAAGATATTTAGAGTTTTGAAGTTCATCACTTTTACGCTCAATTTGACGTTCAATACGCTCTTTTTGAGCTAAAAGTTCATCCACTTCGTCATAAAGTGTAGAGGTTTCAATATCAATAACAGATTCACTTAAATCTTTTAGTATCTGCATACTGATGTCATTTTTATCCACTTGCCACTCATCAGCAATATGTGTAAATAGATAATCCAGTTTATTTTCTGTATTGCTGGCACGACTTTTTTTGTAAATCGAGCGGATATCTCTGTTAAATTTTTCGTAATCCATAATCTAATTCCTTTTTATAAAACGTAGTGAATATCTTGATGCGCTTTAAGTGCTTCATATATGAAATTTCGTTCATCTTCATTTTGTACAATCATATCTAAATTTAGGCTAACGTATTTGCCACTGGTGCTTTTATTTGAAAAGTTTACACTGTGTAGACGCTCTTGCACCACACTTTTGATTGCCGCTTCGATAACAGTACGCTCACGCCCAACAAGTTTATATTTCCAAGATGCTGGATAATCTAACTCCAGTTTTGGTAAATTTTTATCTGATAAAGTCTCCACTCTTGCCTCCCGATTTTTTTTCTAACTGCACATGACGAATGACCATTGCTTTATCAATTGCTTTAACCATGTCATAGATGGTTAAAAGACCAATACTCGTACCGGTAAGTGCTTCCATTTCAACGCCCGTTTGTCCTGTTAGTTTGGCAGTAACGGTAAGCTTAAAACCTGGAAGCTCAGGAAGTTCATCAACATCGCAGTTGATACCACTAAGGTTTAGAGGGTGACACATAGGAATCAGTTCACTGGTTTTTTTAGTACCCATGATTGCAGCGATAACTGCGGTTTGTAGGACGGGCCCTTTTTTGGTTTTTTCACTAACAATAGCGCTGTACGCATCTTGACTCATCTCTATAATTCCACTTGCAATGGCTGTTCTTGTTGTGTTGTCTTTATCAGAGACATCCACCATTTTTGGTCTGTCTTTTTCATCTAAGTGTGTTAAATTCATTTGGCTCTCAATTTTTTTGGGTTAATTATAGCGAATTTGCTCTTTACGAAGCGCTTCTTTGTATTCATGAGGATGGTTGAGGTTGGAAAAGGCCTCTTCATTTTCAAACTCTAAAAACTTGGTGTTTATGTTTTTAAGTAACTGTCCCAAACGATGGTTGTTCTCTCTTAGCATCTGCTCAAAGTTTGGAAGAAGAGATTTGGAATAGACACCGCATAATGGGTGTGTGCCATTTTGTGTTTTAGCGACTACCGCATCATAGTCGCCTCGAAGGAAGGTATCGACTAAACTATTTATCTCTATGTCTCCGATAAAAGGCGTATCAACACTTAAGACAAAAATGGCCTCACTGTGTGTATAACGCAGCGCGCTATAAAACCCTAGAGTAGGGGCACTGATAGTGAAATCTGTCTCATCTTCTATAAAATCCGCTATAAAATCAAACTTATCAGCACTTTTAGTGGAGATATAAACCTCTTTGAAAAGTAATTTGAAAAATTTCTTTTCACTTTGAAAATAATTAAATTTTGATTTACCAGTATTCTTGCAATTACTTGAAGAGTATGGATATTTTAT
>JADGDM010000008.1 GCA_016744905.1 Sulfurimonadaceae bacterium
CGAGTTTGTGGCATTGGGCCATCCGCTGCAGAAACAACAAGAATAGCACCATCCATTTGTGCAGCACCAGTAATCATGTTTTTAACATAATCGGCGTGACCTGGACAGTCAACGTGTGCATAGTGACGTGTATCAGTTTCGTACTCTACGTGAGAAGTAGCGATTGTGATACCACGTTCGCGCTCTTCAGGAGCGTTATCGATTTGATCATAATCCATAAGTGCAGCACCATTAGTTACTGCTAGAACTGCAGTAATTGCAGCTGTTAGTGTAGTTTTACCATGATCGACGTGACCAATAGTACCAATGTTACAATGCGGTTTATTCCGTTCGAATTTTTCTTTTGCCATAGGGTTCTCCAATGTGATTTTGTAATATAAATGGAATTGTATCCAAAAATTACTCATTTATTGCTTATATGAAAATAAATTTATTTTTTTATAGTGGAGCTCACACCGGGAATTGAACCCGGGACCTCTTCCTTACCAAGGAAGTGCTCTACCTCTGAGCCATGTGAGCGCAGAAAAAATAATATAAATATATTAAGCAATAAATGAACAATTGTAAATTAATTAGATTGGTGCAAACTATATATTACCTATGGTAATTTAAGTTTTAAAAGTGAAGAAGTAGTTATTGTACTTCAGCTCCCAGATTGGAACATATTGTTTCTAAGATTCAATGGAGCGGGTGAAGGGACTCGAACCCTCGACCCTCAGCTTGGAAGGCTGACGCTCTAGCCAACTGAGCTACGCCCGCGTACATTGATATGGTGATGAGAGAAGGAGTCGAACCTTCGAACCCATAGGGAGCAGATTTACAGTCTGCCGTCGTTGGCCACTTGACTATCTCACCATTTCTTAATATCTGGTCTAACACTGTTTCTAATATTCAACTAACGATGGTGCCGACACGAGGATTTGAACCCCGGGCCTGCTGATTACAAATCAGCTGCTCTAGCCAACTGAGCTATGTCGGCATCGATTGTTGAGGTGGAATTATAGGCAATTTTATTTTTAATGTCAAGCTTTTTTGATTTAAAATGTAATTTTGTCTCCATCTTTCAATACATTACTCTTCCAAATCCCCTGTAGCTGGGCTATTTCATCAATAATAGTTTTTTCAAAAAGTGGTTTAATATGATTTATATAGAGTGTTATCTCTCTACCTTCTACACTTTTTATTCTCTCAAATAGAAGCTGAGGCGTTAAATGCTTACTCTCTTTGGCCAATACTTCCATAGATGAAGGGAATGAACATTCAACCACCATAGAAGTAATAGAGTCGTCTTCTTTTAAAACCTCTAACATTGTACTTAAATCGTACGTATCTGCAGTAATAAGTACAGAGGTCTCATTTTTCTTAACAACATAACCACAGCTTGGTACCGTATGATCTGTTTTAAAAGCCATAATGCTTGTTTCATTGTCTAATTCATAAACTTCGCCTATCTCAATAGGAACATAAACGACGCTCATCTCTTTAGAGTTAAGTAGAGGTATCTTAGAAAAATCTGGCCAGATAACATCATTTAAAAAATGTTTTTTGACAGCATTTAGTGTTTGTGGCAATCCCATTAATTTTAATGGCTTAGCGCGCTGATCAAAATAACTGTCCAATATATACGCAATGTCCATTATATGATCTAAATGGGAATGGGTTAACCATATTCCATCAATCTCACCAGCAATATTGCCCAGTGATCGCAATAAATTACCTGCGTCTATAACATGATGTCTGGTAATCCAAAAGGAAGAGGTCTCATTTTTATGTCCTTTAGTACCATAGGCACCTAGGATTGTTATCTCATTTTTAGAATTCATCTTTAAACTCATTTCGTACTTCAAGGAATTTATCTAAATTCTCAAAAAACAGATCTGTTAATTTTGGATCAAAATGTTTAGCGCGTTCTTCTTCAAAAAGATTAAAAATCTTCTCATCATCCCACGCTTTTTTGTACACCCTATCACTACCTAATGCATCAAACACATCTGCAATGGCTGTAATACGACCAAAGATGTGAATATCTTCTCCACTGAGTTTTCTTGGATAGCCTGAGCCATCCCATTTTTCATGATGCTCATACGCTACAATAGATGCTGCTTTTAAAAGTGGTCTATCTGAGTGACGAATCATGTCATAGCCCAACTTGGCATGGGTATCCATAACCGCACGTTCTTCCGCATCAAAACGACCAGGTTTATTTAAAACAGAATCAGGAATAGCGACTTTACCAATGTCATGCATTGGTGAAGCATCTTTTAGTAATTGCGCTTGCTCTTCACTCAGACCATACGCTAAAGCCAGGATCTTAGAATATTCTGCCACACGCTTTACATGGTTACCTGTCTCTTTAGAACGGCTCTCACCAATAGCGCCCATAGTAAAGACAACCTCTTTTTGCGTATCTTCAATCTCTCGTACCAAGCGCGCTGACTCCAAAGTTTCTGCTGCGTAGGTTGAGGAGAGCATCAACCTTTCCATATCTCTTTTATCAAAGACCTCTTCATCACCCAATCGATTAATAGCCTGAAAAGCACCAATGATTTCATCATCTTTATTGTACATAGGAACAACCATCATACTTTTAGTACGATAACCTGTTTTTTTATCTACTTCAGGATTAAAACGATAGTCATGGTATACATCATTAATCATAATACGTTCTCTACTACTAACCGCACTACCAACAATACCTGAGTTAATATCTATCTCTATAGCATCCATACCATGAGCTACTTGTGTCCATAGCCTTTTTTTATCATCACTTACTACCCAAACCGTACAACGGTCTGCACTGGTGATTGCACGACCCATATCAGCGAGTACAATAAGTACATTTTTATGCGAGCGCGTAGATGATATTTTAGTGATATATTTAAAGATTAAAGCCATTACTTCTGAGGCATTTAAACTATTATTCATCTATTTTTCCTTTACTTTACTTTACTTTGTAGTCATTTTATGGATACCCCAAGGTGTATCATTCTCTAAGAGATCTATATAATAAGTAGCAACCCTATCATTTGATTCAGTTAAAAGCTTTTTAAAAGCTTCTAGCGCACTTGCGTGATCACCTGCTTTATAAAATTCCAAAGCCACATCATGTTCTTCTTTAATAACCTGATTTTTAATACTTACTTTCATCAATTCAAATAAGCTAACTGCTTCATTTTTACCCTTAACCATAACACTCTCAATCTCTCTGGTTAAAAAACGATCTTCCAACAGTGGCAAAGTAAACTCTGTAATCAAAATCTTAACCCCATAGTTTTTAGTTAAGCCCTCGACACGTGAAGCAAGATTTACACCATCACCGATAACCGTATAGTTAAATCTTGTATCTGAACCCATATTACCAACAACTACTTCAGCGGTGTTGATTCCAATACCTATCTCTATTGCTGCAATACCCTCTTTTTTAAGTACCTCATTAAGTTTGTCCAACTCTTCTATCATCTCTAGCGCGCTGTCACAAGCTGCTGATGGATGATTTTTAACATCAACAGGTGCATTAAAAAATGCCATTAATGCATCACCGATATATTTATCCAACATACCACCATGATTTAATACAGAGTTTGTCATCGGGGTAAAATAACGATTTAAAAGTGTAATTAAGGCTTCTGGACTCATAGACTCAGAGATAGAGGTGAAAGAGCGAATATCACTAAATAGCACTGTTAACTCTTTATTCTCTCCCCCAAGGTTTAAGCCCTCAGGATTTTCAATAAGCTGATCTAAAAGATCTCCAGAGAGATAATTCGAAAAGGCCCCTTTTACAAATCTACTTTTCTGCTCTTGCAATGTAAATTCAATAATCTCCAATATTGCCCCACTTAAAAAGATCGCAATTAAGGGATAAAACACATCTATATAAATGTAATTCTCTACAAACATCCAGCGTGCAAAGAAAAATAGTGCTACATAAGTGGAAATATAAATAACTACCCGCAGACCCGTTCTGTTCACTATAAATATCAATAGAAGTGGCAAAAGAATTAAAAAAGAGAGTGCAAAAGCAGTTATTTTATACGAGTCATTGATAAGATGGTTCTCTAAAACATTTGAGATAAATGTGTAGTGCAACAGTGGCCCAGGAATCTCTCCAAGAGGCGTTGCACGAATATCCCCGGCCCCAATATCTGTAATCCCTAAGATAACAATCTTATTTTCAAAAAAGTCTTTGCTGTAACGCTTTGAAATAAGATCTGAGAAGGAGATACTCTGGTAGAGCTCTTTTTTATAGTAGTTCAGGCGTACAAAACCTTTTTCATTAAGCTCTAAGACTCTATTTGCCAAAGAGAGGTGTGTATCATCAACACGTAAGATGTCTGAGTTGGTACGTAGTCGTAAGGCCTGAACACCTAAAGATGGATAAATAAGTTCTGAGTCGTGTTCATCTAAGTCTCCATTTTCTTCAGCGATAAAATATGCCGTGGGGTAACCTCTAAGTAGTTGATCTTCATCGCGAATGGTTGAGAAAGCGCCCGACATAGAACACCCATCAAGAATAGTTTCGATGTTCATCTCTGTATAAGGGGCGCTAACAAAGTTTGGTTTATTGTTGTTTGCGCGTATCTGAACTAAAAGTCTGTCTAAGGCTGAGTCCACTAAAACATCTTCTTGTTCTTCAGAGATGTTTTGTGTCGACTTTTTACGTAGAAAAAATCCACAGACGCTATTATTTAGTCCATCTAATGCTTCACCAAGTGCTTCATCTTGTTCTTCTAGGGTTGGCTCAGAAAAAATCATATCCATTAAAACAACATCTGCTTTGCTTAATTGATCTAAGCCTTGCGCAATAATTTCCCTGTTCCAAGGCCAACGTCCATAAATATTTACGCTCGGTTCATCAACTGCCACAAAAAGAACATCACCACTAGGTGTTTTATCTTGTCGCACAAAATTTCCATCTGAAAAACTCTGAGAATATGCCTTAAATGGAGCGTCTTTACCTAGCCATAACCAAAAAGTAAATATACCAATTAACAGCGCTGATAAAGAGAGAAAGAAAAACCTTTGCAAACTATAAGCTTTTCATAAGTTCTTTAAAGTGCTCAAACTGCTGTTCTTGTTCCTCTTTAAAAGCACGTTCGTCCACCCTGTCATTTGCACCAAATGAAATTGATTTTCCTGCTTCAAGATCAAACTCTTTCACATTGGTAATAATGTCCTCTTCCATACTCTTTTTAAACGCTTCAAAACCCATCTCTTGTTCTGCTTTATAACGTGCATATTCATCCATCACTTTTTTACGGTGTAGTTCAAACTCTTCATGTAAACTCGCGACACCAATAAGTCCCTCTTTTAAAGAGACACCCTTCGTCTCATTTTTATCATTGACAATAAAAGTAGTTCCTTTAATTCCGATAATAGCGAATTCTGTTTTGATTTTAAGAGAGTTCTTTTTTCCACGCTTGACGATATTATAATAGACAGAACCCTTGTTTTGGTGGATCTCATTTTCAGCCATAAACTGTATCTGTGAATTTTTATCCAAAACAACGTCTGAACCATCAAGCAGTTTAATCATCACATGGGCATTTTTATAAGTAATCAACAGATCACCTGCATTCACTTCATAACCCGCTTTGACCTTCTCTTTTTTAATCGAGTCTTTTTTAAGTACTTTTACCTTGCCACTTGACTTGGCTAAAACACCTATCTTTTCAGCAAATACCGTAGAAGAGAACAAAGAGGTCACAAGGAGAGTCTGAATTAATAACATAAATAAACGCATAGTATTTTCCATTTAACGAATTTTCTAAATTATATCATGAATAACGATACAATGGCGTTAAAAATGAATAAAAGTATATTGAAGGATAAAAATGGTCATTCTTTTCTCACCCTCAGAAGGTAAAAATAGTGAAAATAGTTCAGATAAAATGGAACTTCTCTTTGGCATAGAAGGTCGTCAAGAGATCTTAAAAACCTACAATGAAACCATAGCGCGCTATGATATAGAAGAGTTAAAAAAACTATTTGGACGAAAAAAAGAGAGTGATTTTCAAGAGTACTTGGTTGATATATTCAATGCACCAACGGCTAAGGCTGTAGCGCGCTATGATGGGGTAGCGTATGAGTATCTAAAATATGAAACGCTCTCTCACGCTGAACAAAGCTATATTGATAAAAACACCTTAATCTTTTCAAATCTTTTTGGAGCAGTGCGCGCTGATGATTTGATTCCAAATTATAAAATCAAACAAGGTGAAAGCCTCTCTAACATCGCTCCTGATAAGTTTTACAAGTCTGCTTATACAAAAGAGTTAGATAACTATCTTGAAAACGAAGAAATTTTAGACCTGCGCGCTGGTTATTATGATAAGTTTTACAAAATCACAAAGTCTTACACCACCATGAAATTTTTAAAAGGTGGTAAAACTGTCAGTCACTGGGCGAAGGCATATCGTGGCAATGTTTTGCGTGCTTTGGCAAAGAATAACATCACAAGTATTGAAGCAGTATTAAAACTAAAAATAGAGGATTTAGAAATCACAGAGATTAAAACAACAAAAAACAAGCAGGAGATTATCTATAATATTATTGACTAATTAATAATTATGATAAAATTACATTATGCAAACAATTGAATCAATAAATGAAATAATCAAAAATAATGTCGCAGTAATGCTCTACTTCAGCGCGCCAACATGTAATGTCTGTCATGCCCTTAAACCTAAGTTACTCGCAGGGATAGAAGATAATTTTAAAGAGTTTGAGATTATCTCTGTTGATGTTTCTGTCGAGATGGAAGTAGCCGCACACTTTAGTGTTTTTGCTATTCCTACTGTATTAATCTTTCTTGATGGACGAGAGTATGTACGTAAAAGTCGTCATATGAGCGTAGACGCCGTGATTGATGAGATCCGTCGCCCTTATGAAATGATGATGTCATAAAAATAAAAGCTTCTAAATTACTCTACATTTTCTAATATAGAGGTCAAGGCAGAGTGTTTTAAGTCAGCACTAAAACCAGCATCCACGACTGCTTTGGTGTACGTATCTTTAAATGCAGGTACTATCACTTCAGAAAAGCCAGTAAATGTTTCAAGATAGCTGTCTTCACCATAGTCAACAACCCCTTTTTTCATCGCATCACTCATCACAACAATGTTAAACCACCCCTGAACAATGTCAATAGACTCTTGTGCATCTGGAACGGGATTTATTCCAAGAAAAAGTAAATTGAGATAAATAGTTTGATTGACAATTCTCATTGCACTGAGTGCCTCTATAAAAAGTTTAGATCCGTGTGGTGTTTTAAATATAGCATATAAAAATTTTGCATTATATACTTCATTTGCATCCTCGGTATCTGTGCTACCTGTATTAAAAAAGAGACTGGAAAATCTTGCATTTTCACCCTGCTTCGTATCAATACTTTCTGGAACAATCAAATATTTTGCTGCATAATCCACCATCAGATTCATCATTGCCTCAGTGGTATACTCATTTTTATGTACTGATGAATATGGTAGAGTATCGCTATCAACTAAAATATGTGCATCAGAAGAGTTCACCATAGCTATCGCCAGTGCATCATACATATCAACATCTATATAGGTAAAGAGAAGATCTGCCATACTTTCATGTTTCAGACACAACTCCATAAACTTTTCAGAAAAAGCAAGGTTACTTTCATCTCTCATCATCGATAAAGTCTTCAGTGAGAAAATTTCCCAACCTTTATCGTCACTAAAACTATTTGCCAGTGTGTCCGCTATAGTTTCAGAATCAATACCCATCTGTAAAATCTCTTTTGCAATTTCATCATGATCCAATGAAATAATGAGTGCTACACGAAAAAGAGTGAGGTTATTATCCACATCACTGAGGGCAATATTGTCAATAATAGAGGAGACAATTAAAACTTCTCTTTCCCTTTCACTCTTTGATTCAAACCTTGTTTTAACATCACCGGTAAGTAGTGTTGATACAAGGGCCTTTGAATCAATAGGTATCGTCTCTTTTTCACCTTTTTGTACTGCTTGAGAGAGTGTAAAAAGGACATCACTAAACTTTAAAGGTAGATTTTGGACCTGATAACGTTTTAGCATATTCGAGGTAGTAGAAAGAACCTCTTCGCTCAAGCTTTGATTAATATCTCCTAGTGCAGTTGCACTTAAAAGTTCCACATTTAATTCCTGAGAGAGAGCATCTAGAATACTGATATTAATATCCTTGAAAGCACGATTATTTGCGGTATCTATGGCGACTAGAGTTATGTTATACTGCTCTTTTGTTGCATAAATTGGAGGTGCATTAAATTTTAGTACGCTATTGTTCAAATCAAAATATGTACCGTCTTCGCCTTCAATACTTAATACTGCTTCAGCATCATCCGTTAAAAAATTCAAGACAAAATGCTCATTTTCATTCACATCAATATAAACATTACTATCTATCACTGGAGCTAAAGTATCTATGATACTGATATTGATATCTTTAAAAGCACGATTATTCGCATTGTCTATGGCTACTAATCTTATATTGTATTGGTGCTTTACTATATATATTGGAGGATTTTTTAGACTTAATATTGAATTGTCTAAATTAAAATAAGCACTGTCTTCACCTTCGATACTCAAATCTGCTCCAGAATCATCTGTTGAGAATTTCAAAACAAATTGTTCTTTTTCATCTACTCGAATATTCATATTATTATTTATCACTGGAGCTAAATTATCTATAATAGTGATATTAATATCTTTAAAAGCACGGTTGTTTGAGGCGTCTAGCGCTACTAATGTGATATTATAGTACTGTTTTACTGCATATATAGGAGCAGTTTTAAAACTTACTACTGAACTATTAAGATCAAAATATGTACTATCTTCACCTTCAATACTTAATACCGATCCAGCATCATCCGTTAAAAAGTTCAAGACAAAACGCTCTTTTTCATTCACGTCAATATCAGACTCATTATTTATCACTGGAGATATAGTGTCTTTTTCTACTACTGGAGTTATCGGAGTTGTACTATTGTCCTCTTTAGGATCAATGACTTCATCAACTTCATCTTCTTTAGGATCAATGACTTCATCAACTTCATCTTCTTTCGGTTCAACACTTTTATCTTCTTTAGGATCAGCAATCTGCTCTCTATCCACAGCCACTTCACCCTCATCAGTAGTATCGGCACAACCAGTCAAAGAGCTTAGAAGTAAGAGTGTACTAAAAATATACGCTAAAAATTTAGATTGCATACGCTATCTCCAATATTTTATTTTGATGATTATATCTTATCTCTTAAGGCATTTGTTACTATTTTGTGATCCATTTTAAGAGATCTTGTTTAAACTGCTCTTTCTCTACATCAGCATGAATTTCATGCATTGATTTTTTAAAACTGATAAACTCTTTTTTCTCAATTTTCAATTTTTTATAAAATGCGTAGGCTGCGTCATGCTCATTAATCTGATCATTTTCCCCATGAACAAAGAGAGTAGGAATTTCAAAGTGACTTAGTTTTTTCGTCTCTTCTACTGTTTTTAATATCTCCGTACCCCAGCGCGCTGAGGCAACACCAAACATTTTTTTATCTTCACGTGCACGTTTAACAACCTCAGCATCTGAACACGTACCCTCTGTATTAAATTTCAATGAAACACTCAATCGAGGATATATATTTGAAAATATTTTGGCCAAGAGAATAAGGTAAGGTTTGGTTGCAGAAACAGTCTTCATAAATACTCCACTGAGTATCAATGCGCTGAGTTTAGATTGATCGAAATTTTGCATATAAGAGAGCGCTATTACAGAGCCCATAGAGTGGGCAAAAAGTATTGGTTTCATCTTTGTCTCTTCAGACACAAGGTCTATAAACTGATTAAGATCTTCACTGTACTCTTTGAAGTCCATCACATGAGCGCGCTGACCTTCACTATCACCATGACCACGATGATCAAAACCATAAACGGCAATATTGTTCGCATTTAAAAAATCAATCAAATCAGAATAACGTTCAAAATACTCAGCGTATCCATGCGCTATGATAAGTACTTTATCATAGCGCGCTGGAATAAAACTGTTGTAATAGAGTTGTGTATTGTCTAAGTTTGAGTGAAAAAACATTACGGTAAAAAGGCGATAATTCCCGCAGTGACTGCCACATTTAAAGATTCAACATCACGTTTCATAGGGATACGTAGACGATTGGTACACATCATTTCCACTTCTGAGCTCACACCCTCACTCTCATTTCCTAAAACAAACACTTCTCTGTCTTGTCGTTTATAATCATGTAAATCTTGACGGGTATGAGAAGAGAGCATATTGATCTCTGCGCCGGCTACTTCAAGTGCATCTAAAATTGGCACCATAGTTTTACAAAAGAAGATGTCGATTTTAAACAGTGTCCCAGCACTTGCCTTTACAACCAGTGGAGAGATCTTTGCACTGCCTTCACTCGGAAGGATAATACCATCAATATTTCCTGCCGCACAAGAGCGTACAATCATTCCTAAATTTTGAGGATTTTCTATCCCATCAAGCGCCATCAATCTAAACCCATCAGGATAAGTCTCTAAGATATCATCTACATTTTTGTAATTTGGTGCAATAACGTCAATCGCCACACCCTGATCTTGTTTGGCATTTTTAGAGATACGTGAGAGACCTTTTTTGTCCCACATCTTAATCTCGACACCTCTTTTTTTAGCCAGCGCACGGATACTTTTAATGTCTCCATCTTCTTGATTAGAGTCTGCTAAGTGCAGTTTATGTACTTTCATACTCTCATCTTCTAGAACTTCTAAAACAACATTACGCCCATAAAGTGTAATTAACGAATCAAAAAACTTTTTTCTTTTTAAATACTCTGGTGAATCATTCATAATTATATTTCCTATTTTAATCTAGTAGTGTTTTACAGTGCTCAAAAAGAACACTTTTTGCATCTTCAATTTTTATCAAGCCATTTGAATCATTGGCGATGTAGAGTGATTTTGAACCATTACTCTGTTCATCAAGTTTAAGGTCACGGACAGTGGTCTGCTCTAAAACATTCGCCCCTGCAAAATAAGCAACCCCACAGAGCTGAGGATTTTGACTATAACTAATGTCAAGAATTTTAATACCACCGCTAAGGTCTGCTATAAAAAGAGCTTTATTATTTTTAGAACCTTCGACTTTAATAATCTCTGTATTTGTACTAAAATGCGCACCCTCTGTCTGATAACGTCCCTTAGAAACTACACTACTACTATCATCTGAAGTGTTATATATTTGTATCCCATTATCCGTTGAGATATAAAGCTCATTGTGGTTGGGTATACGATAAAGGTCATAAGCACTTTCATTATTTTCCAATACTACTGGTCCACTCACCACGGGAGATGATCCTTTGATATCGACAATATAAATACCATTAGCGCCATCTGCACTATAAACTTTCACCCCATTGCTCGATGTTAGCACTGATCTGGAATCGGTACCAATATTACTACTGTTGTAACGGCTGGTTGAGGTAAGCGTATTGCTTACATTACACTCAATATCTTGAATATCCACAATCTCTAAACCTGCTATTCCATTGGCGACTAAGAGATATTCTAACGAGTCTGTATTTGTTTTAAAATACTGGACGTCATAGACACTGGCATTAAGTTCTAAACTTTTATACGACCCAATAATCTTACTCACATTAATATCATTTACATCACTAAGGGGATCAACTCCATAAATTTCAACTTGATTTTGCATTGAAGCGACAAAGATACAACGATTATCACTTTTATCTACATAATCCAACTCAGTAGCAAAAACTTTTGTACTTCCATTATAATCATTAGATAAACGTGAGGTTGCACTACTGGTATCAACGGTGTCTAACCCATCATTACCTGCAGCGATATAAGCCAGATTATTTATAGTATCCAAGCTCAGTGCAAAATAAGCGAGGTCTTTATTATTATATTCAGAAGAGAGTAATGCGGTACTTGGAATATTTTCAATGGCATCTAAATATTCACTGTTAAGATAATCAGGAATTCTAGGTTTTTCATTTTCAATAGCGCGTGTAACCAACTTTTGATCTATCAGTGCCAGTGCACTAAGGGATTCATTGTATTTTACCGCGTTGACTATACTTTTAGTACTCAAAAACTGTGTATAAAAATCACTAATGAGTTTATATGGTTCTGCTAAAGTTTCAAGTTTTGTTGGATCAAAGCGAAGGTTTTCTTTTTCAAAAGTCAGGGTGTCACTTAAGATTCCCACATTTTTACTGCTCGCCGTTCTTGGGGTTTGATGTTCGATATCATCAGCACTTAAAGAGAAACGTGTCTGCATATCTACTAGCGCGCTGGCATATTTAGTGGTGTTAAACTCATTAGTACTATTTAAATCTGCGGCATGTAGTAAGGCGTCATTTAAGTGTGTAATCGCTTGTATGGAGTTCGAGTGTAGCTCTTCATCATAAACCAAGTCAAAAGCAGAACGTTTTCCATCAAAGTCAGTATCTATAAATGTTGTTTTTTCATTAGTCGTTGCACTCAGTGGAAGTTCCGGTTTTGTAGTAAAAGTATAAATATTTGTAGAGAGATTTTTCTGTACAGCAATTTGACCATTTTTATCAACTACAACAGCCAATAAAACAGGTGCCAGCGCGTACAGTTTCACTTCATAAACAACAGGGGTAACTGGTGGTACATCATCTTCTCTGCTACAAGAAGTTAAAACAAGCAATGTAAATAGTAGTATAAATAGTTTAATAATCATGCACTTTCTAAGCAATAAACATACCACTCATTAAGGTTTACGCTTTTCTCAACTGCCACTTTAAAACCAAGTAGCCTATGATACCTGACAGCAGTGAACCAAGTAAGATGCCCAAGCGCTCATCAACCATATCAAAACAGACTCCCCCACTACACTCAAAGGCCAAAGAACCAATGAAAAGACTCATTGTAAAACCGATACCACTCAAAATAGAAACCCCATAAAGGTGACCCCATTTAACACCCTCAGGCAGGGCACCAATTTTCAACTTAATGGCCAGTGCGCTGAATAGAAATACCCCCAACTGCTTTCCAAACAAAAGACCAAAGGTAATGCCCATTGTGACGTTGTCCTTCAGATCACTAAGGCTGACTTGTGCAAAACTAATACCCGCATTGGCAAAAGCAAAAATAGGCAAAATCACATAATTCACAGGCGTATGCAAAGAGTGCATCAGTTCTTCAAAACTTTTTTCATTATTTTTTAGAGGAATCATCAAACCAAGAATTACCCCCGCTAAAGTGGCATGAACACCTGACTTTAATACTGCTGTCCAGAGTATGATTCCTACTAAGACATAGGCACTATTGTTGACAACTCCACGTCTGTTCATAACAAATAGAACAGTAAACATTAGAAGTGCTATCTCTATAGAGAGTGTAGATATTTCGGAGGTGTAGAAAAAAGCGATAATAAGAATGGCCCCTAAGTCATCAATGATGGCCAAAGCCAATAAAAACACCTTTAAGCCTACTGGTACTCTATTGCCCAACAAAGAGAGAATTCCCAATGCAAAAGCGATATCTGTCGCCGCAGGGATGGCCCAACCTTTCATCGCACCTTCATCGCCATAATTAAAATAAGTATAAATAAGTGCGGGCACAAGCATCCCACCAATAGCCGCAAAAGTCGGCAGTGCGAGTTTAGAGAGGCTGTTTAAACTGCCCATCACAACTTCGCGCTTAACTTCTAGACCGACCATAAAAAAGAAGACTGCCATTAAACCATCATTGATCCATAACAAAAGAGGCTTGGCAATAGTAAAAGTAGAGATACTTACTACAACAGGAACACTCATTAAGTCATTATAATAAGCGTCAAAAGAGGTATTTGCCATCAACATGGCCAAGGCTGTTGCGAACATCAATAAAAAGCCTATAGAGGACTCTTTTTTAAAAAAGGATAAAAGCGAGTGTGTTAACATTATATTTTCCAATAGTTATATGAAATGAATGTAAGAGGATAACATACCGCAATGGTATGTTAGTTAAAAAGAGCTATTTAATACGTTCAGCGATTGCTTCTGGCGTAAAACCAAATTTTTCAAATAATAATGCAGCAGGTGCTGAAGCTCCGAAACTGTCCATAGAGATAACAGTATCTGCAAATCTGTACCACTCTAAACCACGAGCCGCTTCGATGGCAACAGTTTTAAGTCCTTGTTTCACAACCGCATTGATATAACTTGCATCTTGTTCGATGAAAAGATCAAAACATGGAACAGACACTACGTTAACTGGAACTGATTTAGCATTTAGAGTTGCTTTGACTTTAAGTGCTAACTCTACTTCAGATCCTGTTGCGATCAATGTAATCACTGCATTTTCATCTTCACTTAAAAGATAACCACCCTTGGTTGCATCACCTAAAACAGGAGCTGGAAGCACTGCTAAATTTTGACGTGAACCAACAAAGGCAGATGGAGAATTTTTCATCTCTAAGGCTACTTTCCATGCAGCTACATTTTCAGCGCCATCAGCTGGACGCCAAACATAAAAGTTTGGCAGTGCGCGAAACTGAGAAAGATGCTCGATAGGCTGATGGGTTGGGCCATCTTCACCCACACCGATACTGTCATGTGTCCAGATAAAAAACTGCTGAATACCCGCTAAAGAAGCGATACGTGCAGCTGGTTTTAGATAATCTGAAAAGACAAAGAAAGTTGCTGAATAAGGCATGATAGGACCATATAGTGCCATCGCATTGGTTAGTGATGCCATAGCATGTTCACGAATACCAAAGTGAATATTACGTCCCTTAGGAAATTCACCCATATCTTTTAGTTCTGTTTTGTTTGATGGTGCTAAATCAGCAGATCCACCTAAGAAACCAGGAATTGCTCGCGCTATTGCATTGATAATTGTTCCATTTGTTGAACGTGTTGCTTGTGCTTTCTCTTTATCAAACTCAGGCCACTGAATTCTTGAAAAGTCAGGGTTTTGAAGTGCAAGTAGTGCTTCATTTTGCTCTGAAAGAGGCAATGTTTTTAAAGAGTGAATCCAAGCGCGCTCACTCATATCACCCTCTTCAATAGCACATCTAAAACGTACCATCACATCTTCATCAACATGAAAAGTCAGTTTAGGGTCAAAACCAGCCTTGATTTTAGCATTGGCAATTTCATCATCTCCTAGAGGTGCACCATGTGCATGGTGTGTACCTTCTAACTTATCCGCACCTTTTGCAATGATAGTGTTTGCAATAATTAAGGCCGGTTTATTAGAAGCTTTTGCATCATTAATAGCCTTATCAATTGCATCAAAATCGTGACCATCACACTCAAAAACATCCCAGTTTTGAGACTCAAAACGTCCACGTATATCTTCAGATGTTGAAAGGTCTGTTGAACCCTCAATCGTAATACGGTTAGAATCAAAAATACAGATAAGGTTATCTAGTTTCATATGACCCGCAATAGAAGCGGCCTCATAAGAGATACCCTCTTCTAAGTCGCCATCTCCACAAAGTACATAAACATTATGATCAATAACATCCGCCGTATCAGAGTTTGTCTGTGCGCCAACAAATTTAGAAGCCATTGAAAAACCAACAGCGTTTGCTACACCTTGACCTAATGGACCGGTAGTGATTTCAACACCTTTAGTATGTTTATACTCAGGATGTCCTGGGGTTAAAGAGTCAAGTTGACGAAACTGTTTTAAGTCTTCAAGCTCTAAACCGTATCCCCAAAGATAGTAAAGAGAGTAAATCAAACCTGTTCCATGACCACCTGAGAATACCAATCTATCACGGTTTAACCAATCAGGATTTTTAGGGTTATGGCTTAAGTGTTCACCTAAAACGACAGCGATATCCGCTAATCCCATCGGGGCACCCGGATGACCTGAGTTGGCTGCTTGAACCATATCTGCTGCTAAAAATCTAATTGTATCGGCCATTTTTTGACGCATAGTGTTGCTCATATTATTCCTTATGTCTGTTTATATAATTTGTTAGTAGAGGTAAAAGTGTTTGACTCAGCGCGCTGTCAAAAGTTTCTAGCGCGCTGAGAAGTTCATCTGCAAGTGTATTAGCTTCGCGCATAGAGGCTTCAAGTCCCATAAGTGTTACAAAGCTGTTTTTATCACCATCATTATTGGTGGTCTTACCTGCGACTTCTGAACTCTGTGTCACATCTAAGATGTCATCTTGAATCTGAAACAGAAGACCCAATTTAATTCCAAACTCGTAAAGTGTATCACCAAGCTCTTTTTTATCCACGATAATCGCACCCATTTTTAGTGAAGCAGCGATGAGTTTGGCTGTTTTGTTAATATGTAAAACTTTAACCTGATCTAAAGAGAGTGGCTGATTTTCAAAGTGACAATCAATCGCTTGACCTAAAACCATTCCATGCAGTCCACCATTATGTGAAAGTTCACGAATGAGCTTTACACGTACTGCATCTGAAAAGGGGGCATTACTTAAAACTTCAAAAGCATAGGTATTTAATGCATCTCCCACCAAAACAGCAGTAACCTCATCAAAACGTTTATGCAGTGTTGGATGTCCACGACGTAAATCCGCATCATCCATACTTGGTAGGTCATCATGTATCAACGAGTAAGTATGTAAAAGTTCTATCGCGTAGGCCGCATGAAGCGCAGAAGGAATCATCAAAGCATTAAAGCTACGAACTACCCCTAAAAGAAGTTGTGGACGAAAACGCTTTCCACCAGCCAACAACATATTTTGAAGTGCCTCTTCATAGTGTGGATGAAAGCTATTTTGTGTTGGTAAATGTTCATTTAAAAACGCTTCAAATTCGTTCATATTTGACCTATTTTTGATTTGCGTCATTTTACCATTTTAGTAATGAAAATTAAGCCCGATTGATAAATTTATGGTATTTTCTTGCACTGTTATATTTTGAGTGAGCGCTTGTTCGTAATTATAATCACCCCATGCGCGGTGTCTAAGGAAAATTTGTGTCTCTAATTCGATCATATTCATACGGTTTAACATACCCACACCCAGTTTCCAAGCTGTGTAATTTGCATTATCTTGAACGTATCCTTCTAAATCCATAAAACCAAAATCAAAACCACCCACAATAGTAGGCATAAAAACAGCAGAGACAGGGAAAGCTTTCATCATTTCAAAACCAAATGAATAGATAAAACCATTATCTTTATGTTGATCCTCATCACTGAAATCTTTAGGGAAAAGATCTCCTTCGTACTGTGTCATACCAAAGGTTAGGTTTGTACGAAGATTGCCTTCTGCTTCCCCACCAATTAAAATTTTTAATCCATATGCATTTTGTTCAAAATCTTTTTGTTCTGTCGTTCCAGCAAAGGCTTGCTGTTCTTGATGACTTCTAAATGTTTGAGATCCTTCTATTGCAAATCCCATATAAGCACCTTGCGCCATTAAACTGATTGCACTTAAAAGTGTTATTAATACTGTTTTTTTCACTATTTATTCTTCCTAAATTTTATGAAAAATTGGAATCCATTACGTTCTAGCAAAAATGTTAAGTTCTCAGGTGAATGCATAATACTCTCTCTAACACTCATAATATCTTCAACTTTTTCACCATTGATAGCCACTAATTTATCTGCAATTTTTATTTTGGAATTTGTAGGTGTTGCTACAAAATTTAATTCTCTGTCTAGAAAAAGTGAAAAACGCTCCAAGTACGTATCACTTAGGAGTCCCCCACCATATCGTTTATCAAAAGTAACTTTTAAAGGAATATTCACTCCCTCACGCTTAATGCGAAAATGATGCATGGTATTTGGTTTTGAAAATAGTATCTTTTGCATTAAAGCAGAAGTAGAATAAACAAGTTTTTTATCCATGTAAAGTATCTCATCACCGACAAGAAATTTTTGGTCTCTCATATAAGGATCGATTGAAGTAACAATTGCTTTTTTATTGTTAAGGCCTAGGCGAAATCCTGCGTCAGCATACCCAAATTCTTTAGTGCTGACAAAATGTTCAAGGTAGTCTTTTTCAATAATCCCATCTTCTACTGAAAGCCCATGTAAAGAGCAGCAGGTGTCATTAATCATACCAAATGGAAGTCGCCTAAGCGCTTGACTCCATTGGCTCAAACCGATTTGAGGTTTACTATTGGAAAGTGTTTTAACTATGGGACTTGAAATCACTGCAAGCGTATCACTCTCTTTTAATGAAAACAGATAAGGAAATTTATTATTTTGATTCTCTAAAATATAGAGACCCAAGTATGGATTTGATTTTAAAATTTTAAATGGAGGTTGTTGTTTTGAATACAGTAAAGATTGTGTTTTAGACAGCGGTATGATTAAGGTATTGTTGCTCTCTACCCCAGCGTCAAAATATTTATCTTGACACTGTGTGAAAGAAGTGGGACATGCCAGCGCGCTGAGTAAAAAAATATGTATCACTATAAGATAACGATACATTTTAAACCTTTTAGTTATTTGGATCCAAACGGATTCATTGCGCCTAAGTCACCCAGTCCACCAAGCAACCCCATCGCTGAATTCTTTTTATCGTCTTCAACCATTTTGGTGGCGTCATTCATCGCAGCGATGAGTAAAATTTGCAGTGAGCTTTTATCATCAAGTAGTGAATCGTCAATATTCAAATCAATGACTTCACCACTTCCACTCATAGTCACTTCAACCATTCCACCACCACTTTTAACGGTGTAACGTTTTGTAGCCATCTCATCTTGCATCTTTTGAGTCTGCTCTTGCATGCCCTCAAGCATTTTACCCATATCGCCCAGATTCATATTGCCAAACATTAGATACTCTTTACAATCTCGTCAATATTGTTTTCATCATTAAGCAAAACAACACATGGTTCGTAAGTTTCTAAATCTTTTTCGTCATATGTTGCGTACGCAACGATAATAACTTTATCACCCTTATGCACTTTTCTTGCCGCCGCACCATTAAGACAGATATCACGTTGTCCGCGCTCGCCTAAAATGATGTAGGTAGAAAATCGCTCGCCATTGTTAATATTTAAAATCTCAACTTTTTGACCAACACGCATTTTTGAAGCTTCAAGAAGCTCCTCATCGATAGTAATTGAACCAACATAATTAAGGTTGGCATCTGTTACCGTGGCACGATGTATTTTACTGTAGAGCATTTCTATTGTCATAAAACTGCCTATCTACCCATCTGTTTAGCCATAGCAGCTGGTGTAATTGGTGCATCCCACATCTCAGAATCAATAACAAACTCTTCAACAATGTTCCCGCCGATAATATGCTCTTCAACGATACGTGTAATTTTGTCTTTATTAAGACCTGTATACATTACGTGACCTGGTTCTACTAACATAACAGGACCTTGCTGACAACGGTTAAGACAACCTGTACGAATTGGTTGAACAGTTCCGATAATACCTTTTTGCATTAGCGTTGTTGCTAGGTGCTGAAAAAGGTCTTGTGTATCTGGACCAACACATGAAGGTTTTGGCATGCCAGGAGGTGCTGACTGCTCACATTTGAAAATATAAAAAGATGGTTGAGGAATACCCATTGTTTCTCCGTTAAGTCTACATTTAAATTATATAGACTAGAATTTTGCGAAATTATAGCAAAATTCTTTCACTTTAGGGTAATAGAAGAAATTAGATTTTAAATATTAGCATTAAAGAAGTTTAGAGTTTTAGTGAGTACCTTATTACGGATTTCGTCACGTTCGATAAATATTTCATGTTCAGCATCTTCAATACTAAAAGCTTTACAAAACTCTGACGCATTATCACAAAATTTCTCTTGGGCCTTTTCACTCACAATATCATCACTTTGTGCACTAAAAAGAAGAAAGGGGATTTTAATTTTATGGGCTTCTTTCACACTTTTTTTACTGTATTCACATGACTGAGCCAACCATCTACTACTGGGACCACCTATCTTTGCTTCTGGATACTGTTCATACGCATCAAGCGCTATTGTGTAGCGGAGAAGTGAACGTGTAAAAATCTTGTAGTTTGCGCTTGCAATACTGCTGTCATAACTGGAGGTACCTATCACATAGTCAATACGTTTTTGTCGTTCTTTTTTATAAAATCCACAAACCAATCCTGTTGTAAATCCAGAACCAATCTTTGGTTGATGCATTGGTGAACTTAATGCCGCTGCCGTAAAATCAAATGGATAACGTTCCATATAAAGCGAAGAGATAGCCCCACCCATAGAATGAGAAAGTAAAAAAAGTTTTTGCTTACTCTCCTTTTGAACAACATCATTAACAAAGGTTTTTAAGTCATCAACATAGTAAGTAAACGCTTCTACGTCTCCTAATTGTGTATCTACGTCTTGTGTTCGACCAGAGAGTCCCTGCCCTCTATGATCCAATATAAATACATTAAAACCATTACGCGTTAAATCAAAAATAAGCTCTTGATATTTCACCATTGACTCAGTTCGCCCACTTGCAATCACAATCGACGCTTTTGCATTGTGCGTTTTAAAAACTTTATAGGCTATTTTGACATCCAATTTGCCTTTGAAATAATGAAGTTCTGAATTTTTAAAACGAGGATGTATCTTTTTACTGTAGCGCAATAAAAGGCTCTTCTCTGTTGTAAAATCATAATTATTTGTTTTTATATCAAGTAGAGAAAAGGCGGATAAGGAGCTAACTAATAGCAAAAAGAGTAAAGGTAATTGCAACACTAATCCTAAAGATAAATTTGAGAAGATAAAATTCTAATTGAATTTTATCTAAACTCTTCAGTTATTCTGTGACAACCACATCATAGGTCATATTATTATCATTGCTAAAGTTTTTGATACCGATACAATATTCTCCTGTTACACTGAAGTCATATTCGATACTGTCCATAGTAGTAGATAACCCTGAACTGGTAGTTATAACAGTTGTACATCCATCTTCATATATCCATATATCTAAGTCACCCTCTGGCGCAAAATTACTGATCGATATATTTCTAATTCCAGCAGATACGACACTTAATCCATAATAACTATTTTCCTCATCTAAAGTGTCTGTACCGACACTTCCTTCATGAGAGACGCCTACACTTAAAGGTATTGGATGCGCTTGTGTGCCCTCATTCATACTTTCGTAAACTCTAATGGCGAAAGTCCCAGATTCTCCTGATGAATAAGGAAAAATTTTAATATATACTTTTTCACTACTCGTTGGTACTATTGTTTCTGACACATCGACGTCATTATCAGCATCTATAAAGTATTCAGTAGTCAAATCAGCCCTATAGGCACTACTTTTAATGTCCAAAGTAGCAACACCACTCGCTGGTTGAGAAAATCCATCATACGTCAATAAAGAGTATGTTTTTCCTAAGATGGCGTCAAATTCGTACCAGATAAAAGTATCAATGTATTCACCTATAATATAATCTCCACCCAGCACGAGACTTGTAATATTGTCATCATTCGCAACTGTAGCAGCATTGACTGTAACAGCTACTGCTGTACTTTGCCCTGATCCACCAGAAATATCTATACTGGCCGTACCTTCACTGACTGCGCTCAAAGTCATCACCGAACCTGAAATTGAGACTGTTACAATATTTACATCAGATGATGTAGCATCAAAAGTATCTGCCGTTGTACCATCCGTCGTTACTGTGACATTCAGTAGCTGTGTATCGTTGATATCCAATGTCACGTTGAGCATATCTACAGACAGAGTTGGTTGTACTAAGGATGCAATATTATGGACATATAAAGCGCCTATTGCACTCGCATTACTATAAGTACCCGCCACAATACTAGACCCACTCATAGAGACACCATACCCTACAGTATCGCCAGCTATACTATCACTGGCTGTGATTTTCGCAATTTGATTAAATGTATCAGATCCATCATTCTCAAACAGATACAGGGCTCCTGTATTTTCTACACTCTCATTTAGATCAAAATTATAAGCACCCACTAAAACCCTATCTTCACTCATCGAAATATTGGCACCAAATAGTGAGAATTTTTGTGGATCTAAGGCAACCAATTTATCAATAAACGAGAAGTTTCCATCACTACTATCATATTTATAGATATCTGTTGTTCCATAATAGGTTTCTGCTTCTGCACCATAAGATTCACCAATGGCTAAATACTCATTCTCTAGGGAAATATCAGAACCAAAGTAAGAGTAAGAGGATGTAGGAGAGACAATTTTTTGACTGTGTACAAAATCTCCTGAACCATCTTGTCTAAAAAGGTACACTGCTCCCTTATTTGATCTGTCATTTTGTGCGGAAACAACAAGTAAATCACTCTCGATCTCTACATCTGCACCAAAACGTTTATTCACACCATCTGAATCATAGGCAAGGAGTTTGTTCAGCTGTGAATAGTTGTCTGATCCATCATTTATAAATACATAAACGCTGTCACGTAAACTACCTACGACGACATACAGGCCATCGAGCGCGACAGAGGCACCCAACTTGGTGTCCGTATAAGGATCATCAGCTACCAGTTTTGCAATTTGGGAGAATGTATCGTCTCCATTGTTTTTAAAGACATAGGCTGCCCCATAATTATCCGCTCCATTACGACTATCTCCGACTATAATATAGGCACCATTCATTGTCACACTTGAACCAAAGTCATTGCTATTCTCTGCGTCAGAAGCTTCTAATTCATAAATTTTCTCTAACTGATTGTTTGTATTATATTTATAAACAAAAACAACACCACCCGCAGATGTGCTGCTGGTCGATTCATCTACTGAAGCGACTATCACATATTCTTCATCAGCATACAAACTTTTTGATGCATAACCATAGCGGGTATCCCCCACTTCTGGAAGTACTTTTTGCGTAAAATTCAGATCAATATTTGTAGCAGTTTTTGCATTAACGGTGTAATTAAAAAGAGTAACTACACTGTCTGTTCCATCACTAAGCATGATACTTACATTATAATTACCTACAATACTTGGTGTTCCTGATATCACTCCAGAAGATGCGTTTATTATCAAACCAAGCGGTAAAGTACTCGAACTATAACTTAATACATCTCCACTATCTATATCACTTCCATCAACACTGATAGGAGTGATTTCAAGGTTCACTTCTGAACTTTTATTTTCTATAGTAGTAAGTATTGGAGCATTATTGGTGTCAACAACTTCTCTAACAGTATAAACAAAATTTTCAAAGCTATTGTTTGCTTGATCACTTACTTGAACTGCAATATTATAGACACCTATGACATTTGGTGTTCCAGAGATAACACCCGTCTCCTCATCTATAATCAAACCAGGAGGTAAACCGGTCGCACTATAAGAGAGAGTATTTCCTTCTGGATCTGTTGCACTCACGCTTATAGGAGAAATACTGACATTAACATCAGAATAAACATTTTCTAGTGTTGCTATCACTGGCCGAGTATTTGCTATATGGGAGACTGTAATAGAAAAATCACCTGTTAAAAAATTATTCTCCTCGATAACCTTAATAAGCACCAATTCATTAGCAACAGCTGTTATAAATTTTCCACTATAACCACTGTCTTGCTCCAAAGAAAATTCATAACTCTCACTAGAACCTGAACTTATATGATAGTTATAATAACTTGTTTCATCTACTCGATATACTGAGACAAGAACACCTCGACTATAGGCACTGTCATCATCTTTATCTTTCCATTGAATGCTATACTCTTGATCCTTTGTTGCATTAAACGAGTACCATTGTGCTTCAGCTGAAGTAGTGATACTGGTTACTGTTTCGATTCCAAAACTGAGCGTTGTCGCATTTATAAGTGGATTTCGTATCGTATAAACAAAATTTAGAGTATCACTTAACTCTCCATCAGTAACACTAACAGATACATTATAGGTACCTAATACAGTTGGTGTCCCGGTTATTTCACCTGCAGTAGACATACTGAATCCAGGAGGTAAACCCGTCGAACTAAAAGTCAAATCATCCCCATCTGCATCCGTTGCAGCAATAATAACAGTACTAATAACAGCATCTATTTCAAAGGTTAAATTTATTTGCGGATTTATAACTGGTGCACTGTTACTAACAACGACACCATCTCCACTATATCCATTCACATATCCTGTATCACTTGCACTCGCCTCACCAAACTCTCCATCGATGTACGTTTTAACATAATAGTTATATAAATTATTTTTATCTACCGTCCTGTCTTCAAATGAGGTTTTAGCGACAACAGTAATGGGTGTAAATACAGTTGCATCCTCAGGAGAGTGTGCTTTATAGATGTAATAGATACTTGCTCCACTCACAGCGTCCCAACTAATGGTAATAGAGCGATCTTGTGTTCCATCTGTAGCACTAACATTTTGAGCTACAGAAGTGTCAACTGGACGAACTATCACGTTCACATTCACCGTCAATGATTTACCTGAACCACTTGTTACTGTTAGCGTAGCCGCACCAACACCTTTCGCCGTAATACTCACTGTTGCTGCAAAGACTTGAGCTTCGAAAACAGAACTATTAGAACTGATGACCGAGACTGTATCTACCAATCCAGCAGAAGTTTTAGCATCGACTGTAAAGTTTTCAACAGCATCTACATATACATTAACTGAACTAGTAGAAGAGCTTAATGTAGCCACTTTTTCACTAGGCTTCGTTACAGGATCTGCAGGAGGAGATGATGTGTCTCCACAAGCAGTAAATGAGATAATTAAAAATAGGCCAAAAAATATACTAATGAAAAATGAGCGCATAATACACCTCCTAAAGATATACAACTGTAAGGGTGATAATAAAGTGAAGGATAATAAATTGGTCGAGAGTTACGAAGAATTTCTTATGATTCAGTTTAGTATCACCAAACTAAAATTTAAGAATTAAAGAACTTAAGTGAAATCCATATCGAAAAGAACTCCTCCTATCTGTTACAATTTAACAATAGAAAGCTTAAAGGTAAATGAAAAGTAACCAATCTTTTAAATTGCCTTATTAATAAGACATAATTATTATTTTTACGTGATATTACTCCAGTTAGTTGCAACTGTTCCTAAAAATATCATCTAAATACTAAGAATTATACGAGACATGAAGAGAGGATAGGTTTATTGCAAGGAATGCTATTTTATTAGTAGGAATCTTTGTATCTTATAGAGTAGATGGACTCCCTTCATCTTTATACGCACTAAGGAGTCGTATTAAGAAATACCTAAAATCTCTTTAACTACTTCTCTATCATCAAAAGGGAATTTTTTATCATAAATAATTTGATGCTCTTCATCGCCTTTTCCGAGGATCAAAACAATTTCTTCTTCTTCTCTCTCTTCTATCGCTTTAGCAATGGCTTCACGACGACTTAAATAAACTTCGACATTACGACTCTCTAAAATACCTTCTAAAATATCATCTATAATAGCTTGAGGATCTTCATTTCTAGGATTATCAGTAGTGAGATATATTTTTTTTGCTAAGTTAGAAGCAACTTTCCCCATCAAAGGACGTTTAGATTTATCTCTATCTCCACCCGCACCAAAAACAAGGCGGATCTCTTTTTCACGCAGTGCCGTCATCGCTTCTTGCATACCATCAGGCGTGTGCGCAAAATCAACAATAATATTTTTACTGACCTCTTGCATACGACCACTAACACCACCAAAATTTTCTACAACATCACAGACTTCTTTGACATCTTTACCCGTCAATATAGTTGCTGCAGCTATGGCACACATTAAGTTATAAAGATTAAAAAATCCATGCATAGGAGACGTGAAATGTTCTACTTTTTGAAAGTGCGCAACCACACCACTAATACCACCCGTTAAAGAGTAAGCCATACTTTTAAAAGTAGCTGCATTTTCAATTCCATAAGTAAATGCATTACGAAAATTAAAGTCTGCATTTGGCTCATCTTTATTAATAAGCTTTTTACCTTCATCTTTAAAAAAACTATTTTTTACGGCTCTATACTCTTCTAAAGTATTATGATAGTCTAGATGATCTTGCGTAATATTCGTCAAAACTTTTAGCTCAAAGTTAAGACCTTCAATACGCTTTTGAACAATGGCGTGAGAGCTCACTTCCATAATAAAAAAATCACACTCTTGAGCAGTTGCTTGATAAATATGTCTATAAGTGGTCAGCGCGCTGGGTGTTGTTAAAGATTTACCTTCAACCGTTTCATCATTCATGAAGAAACCGCGTGTTCCCTGTAGAGCCACTTTATAGCCAAGGTCTAAAAGAAAAGAGTAAAGTGCACTCGCTGTAGTAGTTTTACCGTTCGTTCCAGTAATACCAATAATTTTAATTTTATCGATACCAAAATAAGAGGCAATGTCTTTTAACTCAACAATAGAATGTGCCCCATTCGAGACAGCATCTTCTTTATATTTTCTATTTTGCTCGGTTAAAACAAAGGCAGTTTCTGCGTCACATTCATTAGAGTTTTCACTCATAAATTTATAGGGGGTATCACCGAGCTGAAATTTCAAATATTATCCTTGTGCTAAACGTTTTATAAGGTTTCTTAATCTGTCTTCATTAGGATAAACAGCCAAGGCGCCTTCAAGATAACTAAAAGCCATCTCATTATAGTTATTGTCGATGAGTTTACCTAAAAAGTCTATAAAGTCCTCTTTTTGTGTGATGATAACACGTGTAGAAAACATTATATTTTCAAAAATCTTTTTAAAGTCACCATCTTCATCAACAATAGAGAGAAAATCACTATATAAAATTCCATCTTCATACTCAAGTTTGGCACTCAGTGGTTCAGCGATTAAATCACCAATACTGTCTATAACACCATCCATCGCATTAAGTATTTCAGAGATAATAGTATCTGCTTCTTCTTTATTCTCTTTTTTTAAGACATCATAATAATCAAAAAGGGCTTGTGCACCAGACTCACCACTCATAGCCATTTCACTCAATATTGCACCGTTATAGGCCTCTTTAGAGTTAGGAAAATCTTCTAAAACCGCAGCATATTCACGTAAAGCCTCACTAAAAGCGGATTGTGAAAAGTTTTTTGATGCCAATTCTAAGGTTTTAAATTTATTTACCACTATTTTTCCTCAATTTTATAAAGAATCTATATCATTTTCCATACCCATTGGAACATTAACTACTGTTAATTCAGGATGGATATCTATACGTAGTTGACGCTCAACTCCGTATTTTAATGTATTTGGACTACTTGAACACCCAATACACGCTCCGCCAAGTTGCACATAAACAGCGCCGTTTTTAACAGTCACAAATTTAATATCTCCACCATCAAGTGCCAATGATGGTCTTACTTTTTCAATACACGCGGCTACAGGTTCTAATAACTCTTCATCTGAAAATGGAATCATTAATTTCCTTTAAATAGTTTAATTTTATTCTAGTTATAGAAAAATACTCAAATGGCACTTAAGAGCTTATGAAAAAATTTCGTTAATCTCATCAACATATGAAACTTTACGCATTCCAACTAAAACAACATCTATTTTCTCTTCATTATTTAAAAAGTCCAATGCCTGCTTCTGCATAGGTGCTTCGCTGTGTCCAAATATATTTTTAAGTGAGGTACGCGTGGTAATACTCGACTCATAAGCTACCATTTTTCTGTACTCCCTAAAAAATAGCTCTAAAAGTTGTGACAATGCCAACTGCTCTTCAGACGCTAATGTTTCTACGACTTTTTTAATATGTGGCAAAATATTTTGATAATAGAAAGCATTATACTCATCAATAAAACCAAATTTATGTTTTACTTCATCCATTTGATTAAGCAAATTGAAAATTGTTTTTAAACTTTCATTATCAGTTATCTCTAAAAGTTCATTCAAGTAATTATAATATTCATTGCCTTGAGGATATTCAGCCAATCTAAACATCAACTTATCTTGCATGGCATTTAAAGGGCGGTTTACCATGACACGTAAATCATTTTTCTTAGCCCAACTTGCACATTTTAGACCCTCAAGTTCTAAAATATTGATGGGCAACTGTATGGTTCTAAAATGATGATTTTCAGCACCTGCTTTAAGAGCAGCGCGCTCCGCTATTGATAGTAGATCTTCATAAGGCAAAAATTCTAAATTAGACACCGGAACCGAAAAAGAGTTTGAACTTATTCCATAACTCTCTATATGTCCAGCAATCACCTCTTCTTCTAGTGCAATAAAAACTTCATAAAAGCGTCTATACATTTCATCCAATGCACTAGAGCGCTTAACTCCCTTGTTAAGTGCATCAAGTAAATAGTATTCAGGATTATGTAAAAGGTAAGCATCTATTTTCTTAACATCCAGTCTTTGTAATGTATCAAAGAGTTGATCTCGCATAAAGTCAGGATGTATACAGTGAGAAATATGTGAAGCAAACTCAACTATCTCACTGTAGTTTTTAGACTTTACAGCTTCAAGTTGTGTGCCTTGAATGTAGCCAAACTTACTGGTAATTTTAATTGCATCTTTTTTATCATCATCGAGTTCAAACATTGCTTTACCAATAGCGCGCTCTGCACCACCAGCCATATAATTACTAGATGTGTCAATAACAGTGATTCCACTATCAAAAGCCGCCCGTAATGATTCAACATGTTCAGGATCTAAGTCTGTTACTCGGTATGTACCAAAGCCAATTTGTGCCATGCTAATATTCCTTGAATGGTTATATGAAGATAAAAAAGTGAATTATTTAGTTTAGAAGAAGTAAGATTAAAGGGCAAGCCCTTTAAATATGTTTATGAACTATACTAGTTCGATAAATGCCATACCTGTTGCGTCACCGCGACGGATACGAGTTTTAGTGATACGAGTATATCCACCAGTACGCTCAGCGTAACGAGGTGCAATATCTGTAACAAGTTTGTTTGTTGACTCTTTACATTGTAAAGATGCAAAAACTGCTCTATGAGCATTTGAATCACCCTTACGAGCGATAGTGATTAGTTTTTCAACATAAGAACGTAACTCTTTAGCTTTTGCTAAAGTAGTTTCGATTTTCTCATTTGTAATAATCGCAATACTAAGATTTTTAAGTAAAGCTGCACGGTGTGCAGATGTACGATTTAGTTTACGATATCCATGACGATGTCTCATTAGTACCCTTTATTCAGCTTCAATTTTCTTTTTAAGAGCATTAGCCAATTCATCAGTTAGGTTTTCACCTACGTTAAAACCGTACTCTTCGATTTTTTCAACGATTTCGTCGAAAGATTTTTTACCTAGATTTTTAACATTTTTAAGATCATTTTGACTCATCAATACGATCTCACCAATGTATTTAATACTAGAGCGATCTAGACAGTTAAAACTACGTGCACTTAAACCTAAATCTTCGATATTAGATACAAGTTTTTTAAGCTCTGGACTTTCGTCTACGCGCTCAATAGCCACTGGAGCTTTAATGCTTATCTCACTATTAAATACTGCAAGTTGCGCATACATAACTTCTAAAGAGTTTTTGAATGCATCAACAGGAGAAATTTGTCCATCAGTAACAATATTTAAAACAACTTTTTCAAAGTTAGGATTATCTTCTACTAGAACATTTTCAATTTCATAAGTTGCTTTTCTTACCGGAGTAAAGTAAGCATCAAGTGCAATATATTCATCATCTACTTCGTCACGAATATCTTCACTAGGAACATAACCGATACCTTGGTAAACTTTGATTGAAAAGTTTAAAGTAGCATCCTCATTTAGAGTTGCTAAAAATGAATTTGGTGTTACCACTTCAACTTCATCATTTGCTAAATCAGACCCTTTAATTTCACAAGGACCTGTGAAAGAGTAGTTGATTTCAGCATTAGTCACGCCTTCGCCTAATTTAAAACGAATAGCTTTCATATTAATGATAAAGTCAGAAATATCTTCAAGCATACCACGTACAGAGTCAAACTCGTGACGGGCACCTTCAATTTTAATGGCTACAGGTGCGTATCCTACAGATGAGCTAAGCAAAAAGCGACGAAGCGGGTGTGCCAAAGAGACAGCAAAACCTGGCTCGAATGGGAAAACAATAATGTTTGCTTCAGTATCACTAATTTGCTCAACCTCAAACTCTTGAGGAAGAAGCGGAGATGTTTTAATCTTGTCCATATACAGCGCCTTTTTTTATGTGTTTATTTTGAGAATAACTCGACGATTAGACGTTCTTCAACTGGAATAACGACCTCTTCACGTTCTGGAAGACGAGTAAAAATACCAAATACTTTTTCAGCATCGATATCAACCCAACCAGCAACACCAGTTTGGTTAACTAACTCTAAAGCACGAACGACTTGAGGATTAGTTTTACTTTTCTCACGGATCTCAACTTTTTGTCCTGGTTTAACACGGTATGATGCAATATCAACACGTTTACCATCAACAAGTACATGACGGTGATTTACTAACTGACGTGCGAAACGACGAGTTGAAGCAAATCCCATTCTGTAAACTACGTTATCAAGACGTTGTTCGATTAGGTTAATAAGGTTTGTACCTGTATTACCATCACGACGTTTAGCTTCTGCAAATAATGAACGAAGTTGCTTCTCAGAAACACCATACATGAATTTTGCTTTTTGCTTCTCATTTAACTGAAGACCATACTCAGAAACTTTCTTACGACGTTGGCCATGTTGACCTGGACCGTAAGGACGTTTATCTAAAGCTGACTTACCATTAAGACGACGCTCACCTTTTAAATTAAGGCTTACACCAAATCTACGTTCAATTTTTTCTACTGGACCTCTATATCTTGCCACAGTTACTCCTTAAACTCTACGACGCTTAGGTGCGCGACATCCGTTATGTGGTAGTGGTGTAACATCTTTCATAAATGTAACACGTATACCTTCGATTGCACCTACAGCTTTTACTGCTGTTTCACGACCTGAACCAGGACCCTGAACTTTAATACCTAACTCTTTAATACCATGAACTTGAGCTTTTGCTACTGCATCTTCTACCGCTGCTTGCGCTGCGAAAGGTGTAGATTTTTTAGAACCCTTGAAACCAAGTGAACCAGCTGAACTCCAAGCAATCATGTTACCCATCTCATCAGTGATGGTAACTAGAGTGTTATTGAATGACGCTGCAATGTGGCAAATACCACGTGCAATATGTTTTTTTACTACTTTTTTACGAGTAACTTTTCTTTTTGCCATACTCTAATTCCCTTACGCTGCGCCGACAGTTTTACGTTTACCCTTACGAGTACGCGCATTTGTCTTAGTTTTTTGACCACGACATGGAAGACCACGACGGTGACGAAGACCACGATATGAACCGATGTCCATTAGTCCCTTAATATCCATTGCAACTTTCTTACGAAGGTCACCCTCAACCATGAAACTTTCACGGATTTCTTGAGTAATTGCTGCAATTTCAGTTTCGTTAAGATCGAAAACTCTTTTGTTATAATCAATACCTGTCGCATCTAAAATTGCGCGAGAAGTATGAAGGCCAATACCATAGATGTATGTTAGACCATACTCTATACGTTTTTTCTTAGGTAAGTCTACACCAGAAATACGTGCCATTCTTATCCTTGTCTTTGTTTGTGTTTTGGATTCTTGCAGATTACTCTGACAATACCTTTACGTTTGATGATTTTACAATCATCACACATCTTCTTAACTGAAGCGCGTACTTTCATTGAAAGCTCCCACGAGTATAAATTTTCCGTCTTTACTAGCTTCTAGGCTCTAAACATATACTCAGAGCCAATCTTTGTATGTATGTATAAGAATATAAATGCATACAATCATTCATGCAATATGTTCAAACTAGTAAATAGGAAGCGAATAATAGCCTAGTTAAGGTAAAAGTTTTATTAAACCATTTTAAGAACGCCATTATTGGGTTAATCGGGATTAAAAGAAGATAAATATCTTCTCATTTTAGTCTTACATATTATATATAGGCTTGACAAGGCGTGTTATTTATTATTATCACAGACCTATCACTACTTTGAGGCAATTAAAAAATTGGTGAAATTTAGTAACAGATATCACTATTCATAATACTTTCATGATTTTTTCATGTGCAAATGGATGATTTTTTCTTATAATCACCTTAGTTATTTTAATAAAGGATACAAATGAAAAAATATACAGCCCTATTAGGTTCAGCCGCTCTAGCTGCAACTCTATTTACTGGATGTGGTGAGTCTTCAGATACAGAAACTGTAGCAGATGCTCCAAGTACAGTTAAACAGTATAATGCAACTTCTTTGCGTTCAGCGTCTAATATGTTGAAACGTGATCAAGTTACAAACAGCAGCGAGATTGCTTTCTCAGATGTAGTACTAACACTGGTAAAAAACACAGCAGATGAAACTGCTGCTGGTAATATTGTTGATGCTAAACAATTTATTGTTGATGGACTAAATGCAAGTGATGCAGAAGAGTTCAATGCACTTAGTGAGTTAGAAAAAGAGACTTTAATTACAGAAGCAATCGCTAGTATTGTAACTGGTAATAATGCTCCTCAACGTAGAAGTATACTAGACGATCTTAAAGATGGTATCGTTGATTTAATTGGTACTGATTTAGGTACGGATGTTACTGTTGCTGCTTTTAAGGTTGTTCTTGAAAGTGATGGAGTAACTAACGTAATGTTAGATATGGCTATCAATTCACAAACGATTACAGACGTTATGATTACTGCTATGGATAACGAGCAAGGTTGGAATGACCTTACTCCTAAAATGTCAGAAATGCTACGTGACCCTTCAAACATGGCATTTGCAGAAAAATTCATGCAACTATGTTATGAACGTCCAAATATGGCGGAATTTGTATTTACTTGGATTGATGCACCTATGTATGACGCTGTAGCTGACGCAATGATTATCTCTTCTGATGCACACGTAGCTTCAGGCGCAGGTGTTACACCAGATGGTTCTGAGCATGCTGAAGAGTATACAACAGCAACTATGGGTAGATTGATGGCAACTTATGCATCAAGATACTTTGTAATTCCTACAACATCAGAAATTGCGCAAGGTGATGATTCACGTTTCGCAAGTTTGATGTTTGATTCAGCTACTGCCGTACGTGGTGATGGTAATGAACTTATCAATGAGAAATTTTTCTACGCACTATTTAAAACTCCAGGTTCAACTGAGTCTTTTATAGAAGCAATGAAAGCTATTCCAAATGATAAAGAAACATATATGGACCTCTTCTTCACAGGTGTAAACCCTATCGAAGATGCAGCTTCTGCACAAGATGTTAACCAATCATACAACTACATCATCGCTATCGCTGGTGGTATGTACAAAGGTACAACTGATTATGGTGTTGGTGCATATACTGACTCATTTTTAGGTTTTGCTGGAATCGTTCCAACTGAAAAATACTGGACATATGGTAAGTCATTTATGATGGCTGGATATGCTTGGGGTGAGATGAATGGTTACTCTCCATTAACTGGTGCATTTGATCTTGTATCTGGTTGGATGAGTGATGATGAGAACACTTCTGCTGAAGCACCTGCTCTTAGAGGTTTTGTTTATAATGGAGAAAATGGTTTAGGTGATGATGACAGAAATCAAACTCAATGGGGTGGATTTGCTTACGATACTGTAAAAACAGAATTGGTAGACAGATTTGCTAATTGGGATACTGCAGCTTTAGCGTGGGATGCACTTTATGACTACGTTCTTGGTGATGAGAACTCTACTGTTGCCGCTGACGCTTATGCATCTTTAGAGAGTAACTTAACAGTTGCAAGTACTAATATTCAAGAGTCTTTTAGATCTGAACTTGAATTAGAACTAAACGAAGATATTCGTGGATTTAATGAACTAGACAATGCAGGCGAAGATGTTGCTGAGTTAGCTCTACCAGCATTTGCTGATATGAATGTAACATACATTTATACTGAAGTAAGTGACCGCACATTAAGCTATATCTATGCGATTGATTCAAAATGGATCTCAGAGATGAGTGAAAACCAATATGTACAAGAGTATGTTTATTCACAATTTGGTGACATGAATGATACCAAATGGGAATACATTCCTAACTGGATGGCAAACCTAGACTGGTTGAAACTTCCAGAGATTTATACTGATTCTGGTTACAATGATTGGGGATTTGACTATACAACTGGTCTGTTTGATATCTACATCGTAACTGAACTTGCTGACGCTGAAGATCGTCTTCTAAGTGATACAGGTCTAGTATGGACAGCAGCTGCAGAAGGTGATGAGCCATTATCATCTGATCTTGATGCTGAATACAGTGTTTATGTAACATCTGTAAATCTTTACGAATTAGTAAACTTTGACCTTGATGCGCTTATGGAAAGCATCTCTGGTTATGCCAATGGTGTAGCAGTGAAAGTTGGCTTAGCTGACGCTCCTGCTGAAGATACAAATACAACAACTGAAGGTTAATCCCTTCACCTTTTACAATCCGAAACCTTTTCGGATTGTAATCCCTCAATTTCTTATCTTATCTGTTACCTCTAATCACAATTAACATATAATACAAGCAATTAAAATGCTCGAATAAATTTTAGGAACAAACTATGATTAAAAAATTACTACTTATCTCTGCCATTGCCTCTAGCGCGCTGTATGCAACTAACGGTGTAAATATGATTGGAACCAGTACCATTTCACGTTCAATGGGTGGAACAGGTGTCGCCCACTATGAGAGTGGTGTCAGTGCTATTCATAAAAATCCAGCCCTCTTGGCCAACTCAAAAAAAGACGAGTTTGAAATTGATGTTACTTATTTTTCTGCTGGGGTAAGTTCCACCATATATGACGAAATGCCTCTAAACACCATGACAACTTCAAACTCTAGGCACAACCCTTACACTGGAGATTCTACCTCACATATTGATACGTCTGTTATTCCGACAATGGGATATGTTGCACATATTGATGACAAAATGAACTTTGGTATCTCTATGATTGGTGCGGCAGGGATGGGTGTTGATTATGTTGGTCAGCCTGATTTGAGAAAAATGAAAACATCAATGATGTTGATGAAAATCATTCCTGCACTCTCGTACGCCGCAACTGAAAATGTCAACTTTGGTGTGGCACCAGTATTGGGTCTGGGTTCGCTTTCAATCAACTACGATGATGATATCACCAAGCGTAATGCTGCTGGTGAGAAAGTACAATCAACACGTGAAGGTCTATTTGGAACTCAAATCGGAGGAGATACGTTAGTCCCAGCCCTTGGTTATGAACTGGGTATGGAAGTAAAGGTATTTGATAACTTAAGAGTAGGTATCGCTTATAACTCCTCGCTTAAATATACTTACTCTAAAATAGCCAACTTTGAACAGTTTGGTGTTGATGGTATGGTGTATACCTTAGAAGACTTCCTTCAAACTACACAAAATGATTCTTTAGAAAACTATGTTGGTGATCCAGATGGATTAACGGATGCCTTAGCAGGTTATATAGGAGATACGGCGGCAGGTGTTGTTAGTTCTATCATTAGTGCTGGTACTACGAGTATTGCCCAATCACTTGAGCGCGCTAAGCCAACAGATGCAAATCTTGATGATTTAACTATGCAGCAGCCATGGGAAATGGCGATTGGTTTTACCTATGATCCAATGAAAAATATGACACTGACTGCTGACTATCGCTACATCGCTTGGGGCGATGCTGAGGGTTATGGTGACTTTGGATGGAGTAATCAACATGTATTTGCGCTGGGTTTTGAACTGCGTCGTAAAAACTTAAGCCTGCGTGGTGGGTATAACTACGCAGCGACTCCAATGCCTACGGATGAAGGACGTTTTGGTATTGGACTTGTAGACATGCAAGACCATATCATTTTTGAACAAGCCGTTCAGATGCTTAATACCGTTGGTTTCCCTGCTATTTCTGAAACACATTTTACTTTTGGTTTTGGATATGACTTTACTGAAAACTTTGAATTGGATATGGCATTTGTATTCTCTCCTCTTGAAGAGTACACTTCAAATGGTTATCTGGTTCCAGATATTTTACTTTTTGAACTTTATCAATATGAGTACAAAACAGAAATGGAACAGTTTACAGCATCTATGGGTGTGACATATCGCTGGTAAGAAAAAAAAGGAGAGTGTCACGCTAGGTGATTATAAACTCTCTTATATGCTCGGTGAAGATTTAGTCAAGCTTATACTTTTCAATCCTACTAAAATGGAGTGTGAAGTTGTTATTACTGAAAAAGATGGCAATAAAAAGAAAACCGCAGTTGCTTATGCACAACTACCTAAAAGTATTAAAAAAACACTTGGTGCACTAAAGTAAATTTACTTTAGTGTCATTCCACCTTCATCTATCTCTATTCTACCCGCTTCGATTAAACCCGTTAAACTTTTTTTGTAGACTTTTTTACTCAAACCAAATACATTAACTATTCTATCAGAAGCACTTTTATAGTTGTATGGCATTGTTCCACCATTTTTTACAAGCATATCAAGAATTTTCTGCTCATTTTCATCTTTACTGTTTCCACCAATACGCGTTAAAGAGAGATCAATCATACCATCTGCACGAATATTTTTAACAAAGGCAACTTTTTTATCCCCTACTTTTACATTTTCAAAAATCTCATTATGAAAGAGTAACCCTTCATAACGATTGTTTACAATAGCCTTATAACCCAGGTCCGTCTCATCAAAAACAAGGACATTAACTTTTTCATACTGCTTAACACGTTTATGTGCGCTCAGCAGATCTGTTTGAAATCTTTGTGTTGCGATAAGACGCTCTGTTTGTGTATCTTTTGCCACTTTAAGAAGTTTAAAATCACCTACTTCAAAAGCTCTTTTTTGACGTGAATTAGGCACTAAAAGATCTTTATCCAAACCCCAATCAACAAAGGCACCAAAAGAGGTTGTATCAACCACTTCAAAGAGACCAAATTCACCAAGTAGCGCGATAGGACGCTCTGTCGTAGCAACTACTCTATCTTCTGAGTCCGTGTAGACAAATACCTCCAACTCCTCATCAATAATCATATCATCAGTCATATACTTGAAAGGGAGTAAAACATCTTCCTCATCTAAGGCATGAAGGTAGAGACCCTGCGCCATTTTTCTGTCAATTCTTAAAGTGTTTATCAGACCAATTTCTAAGTGTTCATTTATCATAATTTATCTTTTTTTTGTGTAGTTTATTTACATTTTTAACATTATAGCGAGTCCACACACTATTTCAACATTTTTATTAGTTATATTTATCTATAATAATAGATTATAAAGGTTAAATATGAAAATCAAATTCTTACAATTCGCTGTATTATTTGTCGCAACACTATTCATTACCGCATGTGGTGAAGTTGAAAGTGAAACAGTAGTAGAACAAGACCCAAGTAATGCCCCAACAAAAGCATTGGCCGGAAAGTGGGATGGTACCTTATCTGTTTACCAAAGTGATATAAATACCACTTGTAATTACGATATTTTATCTATTAAACTCTATGAAAATGTAAAGACCCATGAGGTTCGTGGATCAATTGTCGCAGACAGAGAAGAGTGGATAGCAACTCAGCGAATAAAGGGATGTATAGAGTTGATAAATCAACAAATTACAGGAACATTCCTTGATGATGTTCTAAGCTTCGATGTAGATCTTGATGGATTAAAAATTCCTGTTCAAACAACTTTTTCAAACTACCTTTTAAATGGATATTCAAATGATCTCAATACAAGTAAATACAACGTATCTCTTATCAATAATGATTTAAAAGATGCCTATGAATTGCTTAATCCCGATAGTACTGGAACAGGTGGATCAGGTTGTTCAGTGGCTTCAGATGGCGCCTCCGCAGTAGACTTAGTCGGGACTTGGAGTGGTCAAATCAATAATTTTGGTTGCTACTACGAACTTACAATTGTAATGGAAGCACTCATCACCAATGTTTCAGCCATTAGACTCGATAATATCTCTCACTCAGGATGTCCACCAACTTTAGAAGATGCAAATGCAGGGACTACCTTTGTTAATGATGTTTTTGTCAATGACAATTTAGACTTCTCAATTAAGATAGATAGTAATTCTACAGACACACTAAATTTTGTTGGATCTTATAACAGTCAAAACATGTGTGGAAATGCTATTCATACTTATACTGGCGGAAAAGATTCAGATTGGATTTGGAGCGTGAGTAAAAAATAATTTACTCTCTCTAGCGCGTTACTTCTGGAGAAAATTCAAACCAATCACTTTTCGGTTTTAGATGCAGCTTAAATGCTTTTCCCTCTTGAGCTTGACCTTCAGGTTCATTAGGAATTACCATCCCAATTCCCCCTTTCATCATAGTTGCCACAGTTTCTGTACTTATTTTGACACCAGTCAGTCCAATTGTCATACCAAATGCTGTGGCATTATAAAAGATAGAGTTTTCACGTACAAGGTGTCTATATTTATCTTCAATAAACAGTGTCAACTCAACATTTTGTGCATTACTACCCAATACATAACTCTCAATACTCCCTATTTGTACTTGTCTATAGTACACAGGAGAACTCTGTTTTAAAGAACTTTTGCGATCTCCCTTAACCACAATTCTTAGGCCTTTTTTTCCATAAAAAGGAGAAGGCTTTTCAAGACTTAACACAAACTCTTTTTGAGTATCCAGCGCGCCTCCGATGCTTACATGAATACTTGGACCAAATACAGCGGCTCCTGCATTTTTAATTCCACCCAGTCCAGCTTCAAATTTTTCAAGATAGAAAAGTGAATCACTTTTTAAAATATTTTCATGTTTTCTTAAAAGAGACACTTTAGCCACTATTTCATCTGCCTCAAATCGTAGTGAAGAGACTCTTCCAATTTTCATATCTTTATAAATCAGCGCGCTGCCTTTTTTAAGATCATATCCTCGCGACATTTTAATCTCAAAGATAATATCTTTTTCATCCGCAGCATGAACATCACTATAGAGTTTAAATTTATGGCTTTGTGTCACTCTTTTAGCTTCTCTATCCAGTGTTATAAAAGCCAACCCTCCTTGAACAATGGTTTGCAAAGACTGTGTTTGGATACTAATATTGTCTCGGTTCATCTCTATTTGAACCCCACTTACATTATAAAAATGCGTTGAACTGTTCACTAACTTTGAAAATTTCTCATCCACATAAAGTTCAACTGAAATCTTATTTTTATCAAAGTCATAGTTGTATCCCATCACTTCGCCTGCTTTGATATTTTTATAATAAATAGGGTCACCCTTACTTAAAGAGCCAAGTTCATCAAGTAGAAGTATGAATTGTTCTCCACCAGAAAGCAGATAACGCCTACTCATTACTTTTGAATAGCCCTCAAAAAGTTCAAAATGTTTTCCCTTATTAGCCTTGACTAGGGGAGTAATAAAACTAATTCCGCCGTGTATCATACTGCTAATTGGGGCACTTTTAATATACATATGATCCAAAGAGGCTTCAAATTCTAAGGGACTTTGTAAATAAAAGAGTGAGGAACTGTTAATTAGATGACTGCTTTTTTTATCAATACTTGCTTTTACAATCACATCATTTGTAGAATTTTGCAATTTAACAGAGGTGACCTCTCCAATCTCAAAACCTTTATAAAAAATACCAACACCTTTTTTCAAAGAGACAGCTTTTTGACTTTTTAATACAATCTCAAAACCATCTACTTCTTTGTCAGATGTGTTTAGAATATACTCACTTTTGATTTCTGCCAGACGTTCACCCACATTCAATTTAATATAGGGCCCTCTAGCAATGGCATCTAAACCTTCAACTTCTTGTAGTGATAAATGTGGGATTACTATTTTAAAATAGCTTTCATGATTAAGTAGTGCATAAAATTCATCTTTAAGTTGTATTTTGACAAAAGTCATATCACGATTAGGATGATATTCAACTTCTTTAACAACACCCGCATGTATACCATTAAAATAAATGGCACTCATATCTGATTGTAGACTATATCCTTCTTCCGCACGCAAGGTAATAACATTGGGATTAAGACCAATGTCATCATCTGTTTTGTAGAGTGGATAAACTTTATGATTTTTAGTAACTACACTAGAAGATTCTGGAGAATCAAACATAACACCACCGGCCAACAATGAGGCGATATTTCCCAATTCAACTTTTATACCAGAGAGTGATGCTTTTAACTCTATTCCAGAAAGATTCCAAAAATGGGAATCCTCTTTAACGAGATTTTTATACTTGTCTTCAATTAAGGCTGTATAAATAATTTCCCTATCAATCAACTCTTTTTTAAGAATTTCACCCACTAGAAACTTTTTAAAAAGAATAGGTGCTCCAATATTTAAATCACCCTTCTGCGAGCTAATTTTAATATAACGCCCTTTACTAAACTCATCTATAGGCTTTTCATGAATACCTATAAAGTTGTATTGGTGTGTACCTTTTGAAATATCATCAAAAGTATTTGCAATAGGAATAACTTCAATATAAGAACCACTCAACAGAGTATCTAAGCCACTCACTTCAGTAATACTTACCTTCGGTTCTACCTTCCAAAACTGTGTACCTTGGCGCGCCACAAGTTTAGCAGGACCTTTTTCGATTGTAATGGTTACAAAAAATTCATCTAGGTTTTCAGGATTCACATCGATAGATTTCACTAAACCTATTTTAATACCTTTATAGTTTAGTGCTGTTTTACCTTCAGTAAAGCCTTTCGCACTGTCAAACTTGACTATGATATCAACACCTTTTTCATCAAAGTGTTTGTACAACATCCATCCAGTCATTACTAAGGCCAATAGGGGAACCAACCAGACAATTAAAATCGAACTTTTTCTTTTTTTGATACTTTCTTGACTCATTTTTTCTCTCTTTTATCCCATAATAATCTTGGATCAAAACTCTCAGTAGCAATCATCGTCATCACAACGGCTAAAGCAAAGGCCAAAGCAGCTTCTCCGGTATTGATTGTTGCTAAGTTTTTAAACTGTACCATAGCCACCATTAGGGCCACCACAAAGATATCTAACATTGACCATTTCCCAATAAAACTAATGATGCGATAATATTTCATTGCACCATATGCTTTTTGCGTTTTATTCCAATACACAATATAAAGCAGGTAAAACAACACACTTAATTTAAACGCAGGTACCGCGATACTGGCAATAAATATAACTGCTCCTATTCCATACGCTCCATGATGAAAGAAGTAAATCACCCCGCCCATAATAGTACCTGGGTCTTTATTTCCTAAAGAAGTCACCACCATAATCGGCAGTAAATTCGCAGGTATTAAAAATATTAAAGATGATATTGCAAATAAAAATGTTTTTACTAATGAATTGTCTTTTCTTTGATGTAAGTCAGCACCACAACGATTACAAACTTCATCCACTTCATCAAAAAGCAATCCACAGTGTGTACATAATATTTTTTGAGCTTCTATATCACTTTTAATCATCGTCACTCTTTTGTTGATGCCAAATATCATGGGGGTTAAACCAAACCATGGTAATGTACATCGTAATTAGAAAAGCGATAAAGAGGAAAAAACCCTCCCCGATTATTAACATCGCCATCTTTTGTAATTTAATGATGGCCACAAGGATACTTATTAAATAAACTTCTCCCATACTCCACTCTGTAAGATGTTCATACAAATTAAAGAGTGTGGCTACTTTTCTTGGACTAACCCCATAATGAATCGGAATAAGAATCATTAAAATAAGGGTCAACATTAAAAAAGGGATAATAATTCCACTTAGAAGCACCAAGACAGCAATAAAAGTATATCCATCTCCAAAAAATGACCATACCGCTTCTACTAAAGTCGTGCTTTGCTCCATACCAGCTATATTGAGGGTTAAAATAGGTAATAAAATTGCAGGGAAGAACAGTATTATTGAAGAGAGTGCCATTAATATAATGTAATGGAACTCTTGACCTGAACGATAGAGCATCGCATCGCATCGTGGACAGTAATACTGGTGTTCACGATCAACAGCGGGCTGAGCAACCAGCGCGCCACACTCTTTACAAGCAGTATCCATCAAACTCACTTTTTTAACTAATTATATCTTAATCGTTTTATTTTATTGGGTGATACGTTTAAACTTAATAATGCTTAATATGGTAAAAAGTAGACTAAATGCAGTTAATGCTGCAAAGGGAATAATCATGTCTGTCATCAAAGTTTGCTTAATAAGTAAACCTCTAATAATCTCTACAAAGTAGGTAAAAGGAATCATATACGCAATGGGTCTGATATACTCATGCATGGCTTCTATTGGAAAAATAAATCCAGCTAAAAGAATAGATGGAATGATTACAAAGATAGCCAAGAACATTGCTTGTTGCTGTGTTTGTGAAACCGTTGAAATTAACAGTCCTAGTGATATCATAGACGCTGTATAGACGACAGAGAGCAATACAAGCCCACCAATGGCACTACTGGGTATTGGTATCTCAAACATACTCCAACCAATAAACAGTATAAAGTAAAATTCAAATAGAGATATTAATACATAAGGGAACATTTTTCCTAAGATAAAATCCACCTTACTCAATGGGCTAACTAAAAGTTGTTCCAAAGTATTTGACTCTCTTTCACGAACCACTGAAGTCCCCGCCAATATCAAAGCAATCTGCATAATTAAAACCCCAATAACTCCAGGAAGAAAAAACCATGTCTCTTTTTCATCAGGATTAAAAAGAACTTCAGTGTCCATGATAAATGGCTCTGCTGCGATAACTGTTGAAGTGTCATCTTCATCTAAAAAATACATATCATTGGTCACTTCATCATCATTCAACGCGCTGGACTTGTTACGCATAGCAGTAGTAAGCGATGGCATTGTACCATCTACATAAAAAACAACATGTGGCTGCGCATTGTCCGTTAGTAGTTTAGAGAAAGTTTTATCAATATAGAGTCCCGCTTTTGCATTACCTTTTCTGATTTCCTCTTCGATGCCCTCTTTTGTAGAGACCTCATACAGTTCAAAATATCCTTCATTCCAAAGATTTGTTTTAATCAAATTAGAAAAATATGATTTATCATTATCTACAAAGGCCATCTTTACATTTTTAGGCTCTAGTCGTAAACCATATCCAAAAAGTATCATCAACATAATAGGCATAAATATCAAAAATCCAATAAGTCGCGGATCACGTTTAAGTTGAATTAACTCTTTCTTTGCAAAAGGTATTATACTTTTCATTACATCTCCTCTTGTGTTAGGGCAATAAATACATCTTCTAAATTTGGACTACTTTCAAGTAACTCAAACTCTTCATCAACATAAGGTTCAATCAATTTATGAAGTTGCTCTTTTGATAGTGATTTATTTACTACAAAGCGCAACTCTTCTCCATACTGATTAATCAATCTTATTTCTTCTTTCCTATCTAACTCTTTAACCAAGTTACTGCCAAACTTTGCTTTTAGTAAATAAACATCATTTTCACTCAATGAATGCCTAATCTCATCAGGTGAACCTTGGGCAACAATGTTTCCACTGTTTAAAAATGCAATGTTATTACAGCGCGCTGCCTCTTCCATATAATGGGTGGTCACAAAAAGTGTTTTCCCATTTTGCGCCAACTCATAAAAAAGATCCCATAAAACTTTTCTCGTTACTGGGTCAATTCCTGCGGTTGGTTCATCTAACAGTAAGATATCTGGATCGTGAGTCAGCGCACAGATAAGGGCTAAACGTCTTAAATAACCACCGGATAAATCGCCTGAACGTTTGTTCACAAAGTGGTCTATCTTATATGTTTTCATTAATTCATGAAACAACTCTTCATTGTCTATTCCATATAATGAAGCATAAAAACGTATATTTTCAATGACACTTAGTTCTTCGTAAAGACCAAAATATTGCGCTACATAGCCTATGCGTAGTTTTATTTCATTAGGTTGAGTAAACAGATCAAGATTCGCCATTGTCGCTTCACCTGAACTGGGGGTGATGGCAGTCGCCAACATACGAATAGTTGTTGTTTTACCAGCGGCATTTGGACCAAGTAGTCCATATATCTCGCCTTTATTTACTTCAAAATTTATAGAATTAACAACTCTTTTTTTGCCATAAACTTTACTAATATTTTTAACTTTAATCATAATGATGCCCACCATAAACGTAAATACAGACCTAAGGTACTGGTGTACCCAACTTCACTAAATACCAATTCTCCATCTTTATCATAAATAAATGTAGTTGGATAAGCGGCTACTGAAAAACCATGTGCGATTTCACTGTCTTTATCATTGATAACTTTAAAATCCAAATCACGTTCATTCATAAAACTTTGAATTTCCTCATCACTTCCTGATTTAGAAGCAATACTGATGACATCATAACTACGCGCTATGGTATCAATATTTCCTATTTCAGTTTTACAAACTGGGCACCAGGTCGCCCAGATATGTAGCATCAAAGCTTTTCCTTTATATTCATCCGTATTAAAACGTTGTTTATCGATGAGTATATATTCCATCTGCGGTAATGCACTGGAGCTAAGATCTGGTTTTTTAAAATAGGAGATAATATTGGCAAAGATAACTACAAGAATAAGTGTGGAAAGAATTTCTTTAATGATTTTTTTAAAGGTGAGGTTTTTAAACAAGAGAGTTCCTAAATATTGGTTATTAAAATTATAACCAATATTTAGAAATTCAAGAGATAACCACGAAGGTGGCTAACTCGAAAACATTACTTATATCTATAAGTAATACGACCTTTATCAAGGCTGTATGGAGTAAGTTCAAGTTTAACCTTGTCTCCAGGAAGAATTTTAATATAGTGCATACGCATTTTCCCTGCGATATGACATAAGATAACATGGCCATTTTCTAACTCAACTCTAAAAGTTGCATTAGGTAACGCCTCAACAATTTTTCCATCTACTTCAATTACATCTGCTTTTGACACGATAATTCCTTTCTAATCTCTTACTACAGAGAGTATTTCAGCTTTACCGTTGACAATAGCAACAGTATGCTCATAGTGAGATCCACGCAATGCGTCGGAACTTACAACATCCCATCCATTTTCCAAAATAACTGCTTTAGATTCCTTCTGACAAATCATAGGTTCTAAACAAAATACCATTCCGTTTTTAATCTTCGGACCAGATTTTGGATTCCCACCTTCTAGGTAGTTAGGAATCTCAGGTTCTTCATGAGGTTTTTTACCAATTCCATGTCCACAAAAGCCACGTAATGGAATAAATCCTCTTGAGAGGATAAATTGCTCCATTAAATGAGAAAGCTCTTTAAATCGCATGCCCTCTTTGATATTTTCTATCGCATGATAGAGTGTATCTTTTGCACAAGCGATAAGCGCTTCATCTTCTGGGGTAACTTTGCCAACAGCAACAGAGATCGCTGCGTCACCAAAATAACCATCTAATTCAGTCCCAATGTCATAGCCAATTACATCACCCTCTTGAAGTTTGTATATCGAAGGAATTCCGTGAATAATCACTTCATTTAACGAGGTACAAACAGAACATGGAAATCCGTATAAACCTTTAAATGAGGGTTTTGCACCTCTATCAAGGATATATTTTTCTGCCATATTATTGAGGTCTAGTAAAGAGGCACCGACTTTGGTGTTTTCGCGAAGTAGGTTAAGTGCACCGGCAACGATTTCGTTGGCGGCGCGAAGTTTTTCAATTTCATTTGGTTTGCGAAGCGCAATGGCCATTTTTATAGACCAACCGCGCTTAAAGTTTCGTATTTGCTCATGTATACTTGAGCTTCTATCTTACGCATTGTGTCAAGGGCTACTTGAACAACGATTAAAACAGCCGTTCCTCCGAAGAAGAATGGAACACCCATACCTTTTACAATTACCCATGGAAGTGTTGCCACTAAACCTAAATAAATTGCACCAGTAAGTGTTAAACGAGACGCTGTTTCATTTAAGAACTCAGCAGTAGATGCACCAGGTCTAACACCTGGGATAAATCCACCTTGACGCTTTAAATTATCTGAAATATCTTTTGCATTAAATACGATTGACGCATAAAAGTAAGCAAAAAAGACAACAAAGAAAAAGGTTAAAACATTAAAGAAGTAACCATTTGGATTTAAAACATCCGCAATTGCTTGAATAGTAGGATTTGAGCTACTAGATAAGACAGTCATTGGAAACATCAAAATTGCACTAGCAAAGATAACTGGAATAACACCAGAGAGATTCACTTTAATTGGGATGTAGTTCATTACACGCTTGTTCTGATTATCCATCATCACTTTTTTAGCGTATGTTACCGGGATACGACGCTCACCAAGCTCAACATAGATAATAATACCTACGGTTGCTAAGATCAGTGCCAATATCGCAAGAACAGTAATAAAACTCATTGCACCTGTGTTTACCATAGAGATTGTTTGACCAATCGCTGATGGGATAGCAGAGACAATACCCGCAAAGATAATAAGTGAAATACCATTACCAATACCACTTTGAGTAATTTGTTCACCAATCCACATAAGAAGCATCGTTCCTGCAAGCATAGAGACTGCAGAGACAATGATAAATGTGTTATGATCCACTAAAATAGCGGAGTTACCGGTAGGTCCAGTCATACTTTGTAAACCTATACTCACACCGACTGCTTGAATTAAAGTAATTACAATAGTCGCATAACGAATAATTTGCATATATTTAACCATACCGTCACGTTCTTTTTTCATTTGTGCTAAATTCGGAAATGTAGCTGCTAAAAGTTCCATAATGATTGAGGCTGTAATATAAGGCATGATACCCAAAGAGATGATAGATAGACGTTCAACAGCGTTACCACTGAACATATTAAGTAGACCTAACGCGTCACCCGCGTGTGAATCAAAGAAAGATGCAATAACTGCAGTATCAACTCCCGGTACCGGCACATATGCCAGTAGACGGTATAAAAATAAAAATCCCATTGTAATGAGGATTTTATTAATGAGTTGTTTATTCATTGTTACTACTATTTACCAGTAAAAACAACGTTATCGTCTTTGATCTTAGCGCTTAAATCTTTTGCAGATTTACCAACTAATTTCACAGACTTAACTGTTTTAGAAATTTTATGAACCGCACGAATGCTTTCCATTGTAATTTCTTCTAAAGCAGCAACAACTAAAACACGTTCTACATTAATAACGTAAGGCTTTACGTTATCAACATGGAAACCGATTTTCGGCATACGCTTTGCAAGTGGCATTTGACCACCTTCAAAGTTACGCTTACGGCTGTAACCTGTACGTGATTTCTGACCTTTTTGACCACGAGTAGCAGTTTTACCCATACCCGAGCCTTGACCACGACCTACACGTTTACGGCTGTGAGTTGAACCCTCAGCTGGAGATAAATTATCAATTGCCATATTCTATCCTTTTAGACGTGAAAGTGCTTCAATAGTAGCACGTACAACAGTGTTTGGGTTATTTGAACCAATAGACTTAGTCAAGATATCTTGAATACCTGCAAGCTCAAGAACTGGACGTAATGCACCACCGGCGATTACCCCTGTACCTTCAGATGCTGGCTTCAAAAGAATACGACTCGCATTATATTTATGTTCAATATCGTGAGCAATAGTAGTACCTTTGATACTAACTGTAGTTAAGTTAGCAAAAGCATCATCTACCGCTTTACGAATAGCATCAGGAACTTCTTTCGCTTTTCCTGTACCAAAACCTACTGTACCATTTTTGTTACCAACAACTACAAGTGCAGTAAAACGAAAACGTCTACCACCCTTTGCAACTTTAGTAACACGACCAATATTTACAATTGATTCTTCAAAATCTTCTCTGTTAATAGCTTCCATCATTGCCCCTAGAACTTAATTTCGTTAGCACGAAGTGCTTCTGCGAATGATTTAACAACACCGTGATATTGGTAACCATTACGATCAAAAACAATTTCAGAAACTTTTGCTTCCTTAAGTGTTGCAGCAAATGCCTCACCTAATTTAGCAGCGTCTGTTGCGTTAGCACGAAGACCCATAGCTTTTGAGCTGATAGCAGCCACAGTTGTTTGAGTATCGTCATTAATCGCTTGAACGCTTACAAATCTATTTGAACGAAAGATAGATACACGAGGAATCATCTCCGAACCGCTAATATTTGCACGGATACGACGCTTACGTTGAACACGCTTTGCAGCTTTAACTTTTAAAGTTTTTCCAGTCATTTTACGCCTCCCTTATTTCTTAGCAGTTTTACCGGCTTTACGCACGATATGCTCTTCTAGATATTTAACACCTTTACCCTTGTAAGGCTCTGGTGGTCTAAATGCACGGATCTCAGCAGCAGCTTGACCCACTTTTTGATTGTCGTTACCTTTGATCGTAATAAGGTTTTTCTCTACGCTCATCTCTAAACCATCTACAATATCATAGTTGATATCATGAGAGTGACCGAGTTGAAGATTAAGAACCTTACCTTGAACTTTAGCACGATAACCAACACCGTTGATTTCAAGTTGTTTTTGAAAACCAGTTGTTAAACCAGTTACGATATTTGCAGCTAGTGAACGGTATGTTCCCCAAAATGCTCTATCTTGACGTTCTTCAGAAAGTGTTCCAAAAGTTAATGCAGATCCTTCAACAGAAGCTGTAACATTACCTTTAGTATCTAGTGTACGTGTATCTTTACCTTTAACAAAAGTAACGATATCGCCAGCAACGCTAACAGTGATGTCAGCAGGAAATTCGACAGGTTTTTTACCAATTCTTGACATTACCTACCCCCTACCAAATCGTACACATTACTTCGCCACCGATACCAAGCTCGAAAGCTTTATCGTTAGGAAGAACGCCTTTAGATGTAGAAACGATAATCGTTCCATATCCATTTTTGAAACGTTTAATCTCAGATGCTGGTTTGTAAACACGGCGACCTGGTTTAGATACACGTTTCATTTCATTGATCACAGTACGACCATTTTCATCATACTTTAAAACTACATTAACAGTTTTCTTTGGACCATTTTCGATTACGTTAAAACTTTCAACATAACCTTTTTCTACTAAAATTCCTACCATTGCTTCTACCGACTTAGAATGTACAAGAGTTGTAACATCCATACGACGCATAGCTGCATTACGAATACGTGTTAACGAATCCGAAATTAAATCATTAATCATTAATTTTCCTTATTTGCTAGAAGTAAACTTCTGCTGTTGTTAGGAGTTTCCAATTGGAAGCCAAAGGCTACCAAGAAGACTTTCTAACACCTGGGATTAGACCTTCATTTGCCATTTTTCTGAAACAGATACGACAAATTCCGAAGTCACGTAGAACAGAGTGTGGACGACCACAGATCTGACAACGTGTATAACCACGTACTTTAAATTTAGGTGTACGTTTCGCTTTCGCGATCATTGACTTTTTAGCCATTATTTGCTCCCTTTAGTGAAAGGCATACCCATTACTTCAAGTAATTTTAATGCGTGAGTATCTGAACCTGCAGTTGTTACTACAGTGATGTTCATCCCGTGAATTTGCATGATTGAATCATAATCAACTTCTGGGAAGATCAACTGTTCTTGTAAACCGAAGTTATAGTTACCACGACCATCAAAACCATTACGTGGAATACCACGGAAATCTTTCATACGTGGAAGAGCGATAGCTACTAAACGGTCTAAAAATTCATACATTTTAGTACCACGTAAAGTAACTTTAACACCTACTGGCATACCTTCACGTACTTTAAAACCTGCAACAGATTTTTTAGCTGCAACAACCAATGCTTTTTGACCAGCGATTGCTGAGATAGTATCTTGAATGTTTTGAATTAGTTTTGTATCTTTCATAGCAAAACCAGTACCTACAGAAATAAGAATTTTCTCAATCTGAGGAACGTCCATAACATTTTTGATATCAAGGTCAGCTTGAAGCTGAGGCTTGAGTGATAAATATTTTTCTTTTAAACGTGCCATATGGTTACGCCTCCACTTTGCGAACGTTAGAGATATCAACTGGCATTTCTTTATTTAAAAATCCGCCTTTTGGGTTCTCTTCAGTAGGTTTTACAGTTTTTTTAGCAACTTTAACACCCTTAACGATCACTTTATTTTTCTTAAGCATTACTTCTAGAACTTCTGCTTTTGTGCCACGATCGTCGCCCGCAAGAATCTCTACAGTATCACCCTTTTTAAAATTTAACTTTGCCATTAAACTACCTCCGGTGCAAGTGAAACAATTTTCATGAAACCAGCGTAACGTACTTCACGACCAACAGGGCCGAAGATACGTGTACCAATAGGTTCACCCTTACCATCAAGAATAACTGCTGCATTGTCATCAAAACGAATTAATGAACCATTTTCACGTTGTACTTCTTTATGAGTACGAACGATAACAGCCTTAATAACTTGACCTTTTTTAACTTTACCAGTCGGAGTAGCTTTTTTTACAGAAGCTACAATGATGTCACCAATAGATGCGTAGCGGCGTTTAGAACCACCAAGCACTTTGATACACATAATTTCTTTAGCACCAGTATTATCAGCCACTTTTAGACGAGAAAAACTTTGGATCATTACTTAGCTCCTGTTACAAGAGTTTTAAGTTTGTATGATTTAGTTTTAGACATTGGTCTACACTCAATCGCAACAATCTCATCTCCAACATTAAGAGAGTTATCTTGATCATGAACCAAGTACTTCTTAAAACGTTTTACAACTTTATGATAACGAGGGTGCATAACACGGCGTTCTACAACAATAGAAACTGTCTTATCGCCTGAAATTTTTACAACTTTACCTTGAACTTCACGTTTATGTGTCATGAATTTCCTTATTTCGCTGCAGTAATTGCAGTGTTGATACGAGCGATTGTTTTTTTAGCGTCACGAAGTTCGCTAGTATTTTGCAATTGCATCATTTTTTGCTTAATTTTAAGAGTAAAAAGCTCTGTTTTTTTCTCTTTAAGCATTCCGCTTAATTCAGCTACTGTTTTCTCTGCTAAATCAGAATATTTCATTGTTCATCTCCGCAGTAATGATTTTAGTTTTGAATGGTAATTTGTGAATTGCCAATGTTAAAGCTTCACGAGCTACATCATGTGGAACTCCACCCATTTCAAAAATGATACGACCTGGTTTAATATTCATAACCCACTTATCAACTGGACCTTTACCTTTACCCATACGAGTTTCAAGAGGCTTAGCAGTGATAGGCTTAGCTGGGAATACACGAATCCAGATTTTACCTTGACGTTTAATATGACGAGTCGCAGTAATACGAGCCGCTTCAATTTGACGAGAGTTAATACGACCTGCTTCAGTCGCTTTAATAGCGATATCACCAAATGCTAGTGTATAACCACTACGAGCATAACCACGGTTACGCCCTTTCATCATTTTACGATATTTTGTTCTTTTAGGCATCAACATTGTTAGTCATCCTTTTTCGGTGCACGTTTATTACGACGCTCACGTTTAGGTTCTTCTACTTCTGCTGGAACACCCTTAGTAAGTACTTCACCTTTGAAGATCCATACTTTAATACCAATGATTCCGTAAGTAGTTAAAGCTTCAGCAAAACCGTAATCGATTTTAGCACGAAGTGTATGTAAAGGAACACGTCCCTCAAGGTACCACTCAGTACGTGCCATTTCAGCACCACCAAGACGACCAGCTACAGCGATTTTAATCCCTTTAGCGCCAGAACGTTGTGCATTTTGCATAACTTTTTTCATAGCACGACGGAAAGCAACACGACGCTCAAGTTGAGTAGCAACATTCTCAGCAACAAGTTGCGCTGAAGTTTGTGCTTTTTTCTCTTCTTTGATGTTAACAGAGATAGCTTTACCAATCAATTTTTGTAGATTAGTTTTAAGTTTCTCAATATCCGCACCTTTTTTACCAATGATGATACCAGGACGAGCAGCAACGATAGTAACACGAAGACGCTTCGCAGTACGCTCGATGATGATGTTAGCAACACCAGCATAGTAAAGTTCTTTTTTCAAGAACGTACGAATTTTGTAATCTTCACCTAGGTTAGCAGCAGCTGTATCAAACGATGGGTACCAACGTGATTCCCAGTTACGGTTAATTCCAAGACGAAGTCCTACAGGATTTACTTTATGACCCATACTATTTCCCCTCTACTTCAACTAAGATATGTGCAGTTGGTTTACGAATACCTGACGCCATACCACGAGCACGTGGACGGAAACGCTTAAGTACTGGACCATTGTCTACACGACATGATTTAACGATACAATCTTCAGCTTCTTCACCACTGTTAGCTACTGCAGATGCAAGAACTTTAGCGATGATTTTAGCTGCTTTGTTTGGAGTAAACTCTAAAGCTGCTAATGCTTCTTCAGCGTTCATTCCTTGAATCTCACGTGCAATAAGACGTGATTTAATTGGTGAAACACGGATAAATTTTAATAATGCTCTAGCCATGATTAACCAACCTTCTTCTGTACTGAACCTTTATGGCCCTTAAAAGTACGTGTAGGTGCAAATTCACCTAGTTTGTATCCGATATGGTTTTCAGTCACATATACAGGTACGAATTGACGTCCATTATGAACATTCAATGTAAAACCGATCATATCTGGAAGAATCGTTGAACGACGGCTCCAAGTTTTGATTGGCTTATTGTTGCCAGATTCTTTCATAGCAACAATTTTTTTCATTAAATGGTCATCTACGAATGGACCTTTTTTTACTGATCTAGCCATAATTAACCTACCCTTTTAGCATTTGGTTTACGACGTGTAATAATTAAGCGATCGCTTGATTTTTTACGACGAGTTTTAGCACCCTTAGTCGGTTTACCCCATGGAGTAACTGGATGACGACCTGAGTTCGTTTTACCTTCACCACCACCATGCGGGTGATCAATTGGATTCATTGCTGAACCACGAGTCTGAGGACGGATACCACGGTGACGTGAACGACCCGCTTTAGCCCATACGATGTTACCAAACTCTTCATTACCAACTTGACCGATAGTTGCTAGACATTCACCTAGAACTAAACGCATCTCTGAACTTGGAAGACGAAGTGATACATATTTACCATCACGACCCATGATCTGAGCAGAACCGCCAGCAGAACGAACCATTTGGCCACCCTTACCTGGTTTAAGTTCAATGTTGTGAACCAATGTACCAACTGGGATACTTTTAAGTTTCATAGCGTTACCAGTTTTGATATCAAGACCAGCTTCAGCAGAGTTAATAACCTGACCGACTTCTAAACCACGTGGTTGAAGAATGTAACGTTTCTCACCATCAGCATATGTGATTAGTGCGATACGACAGTTACGGTATGGATCGTATTCGATTGTGCTTACTTTACCTTCAATACCAAACTTATTACGTTTGAAATCGATAATACGGTAAATCTTTTTAGCACCAGCTTGTTTATGACGAGAAGTGATACGACCATTACTGTTACGACCAGCGTGAGCAGGTAGTTTTTTTAGTAGTGAACGAACACTTGGTTTAGCCGTAATATCACTGCTGTCAATGTTTGTATAAAAACGACGACTTGGTGTTATCGGTCTATAAGTTTTCATTGCCATCTTATACCGCCAAACTTTCGATTTGTGCACCCTCTGGTAAGGTTACATAAAACTTCTTGAAGTTGTTTTGTTTACCAGCTACACCACGGAAACGTTTAACTTTTCCCGCTTGGTTAAGTGAGTTGATATTCATTGGAATAATTCCAAAATACTCACGAAACACCTCTTTAAGACCTGTTTTAGTCATACGTGGTGAAGTTTGAACAACTACAACACCATTTTCTTGTAAACCGATGGTCTTTTCTGTATATAAAATCGACTTGATGTCTGTAATATCTGCCATTCTTAAGCCTCTTTAGTTAAGTTTTCCCATACCGCTTTTTCAATTACTACTGAACGGTATGTTGCTGCTAAAAATGCGTTAAGTTCATTTGACTCAACAACATAAGCAGACTGAATGTTACGGAACGCTAAGAAAGTTTTCTCGTCGATCATGTCCTTAACAATAAGAACGTCACGTTGATTTAACTTATCCATAATTGACTGAGCATCTTTAGTTTTACCTGAAGCTACTTCAATGCTGTCTACGATAAAAAGTTTTCCCTCAGTTGCTAGTGCATCTAGAGCAAAATTTAAAGCTAATTTCTTTTGCTTTTTATTAACTTTTTGAATGTAGTTACGGTTAGCTGATGGACCAAATGAGATACCACCTGATCTCCAGATTGGAGAACGAGTAGAACCTGCACGAGCACCACCACGACCTTTTTGAGCCCATGGTTTCTTACCACCACCGCTTACTTCAGAACGAGTCTTAGTAGATGCAGTGTTGGCACGGATACCAGCTTGGTATGATTTAACATAAAGATAAAGGTTATGACCATTGATACCTGAGTAAGACTCTGGTAACGCTAATTCGCTATCTTTTTCAAAATTATTATTTAATACTATTGCGCTCATTATTTAGCTACCTTTACACGACCTAGTGCTCCATTTGCTCCAGGAATCGCACCTTTTACAACTAAGATGCCATTTTCAGCATCAAAAGAGATAACATCATTTTTAACAGTTCTCATGTCAGTTCCGTAATGTCCAGGCATTTTTTTACCCTTCATTACACGACCTGGCCACTCAGCATTACCGATAGAACCTGTACGACGACCGAAACGGTGACCGTGAGAAGCAGGACCGCCTCCGAAGTTCCAACGTTTCATACCACCAGCAAAACCACGACCTTTAGTAATAAAAGATGATTTAACTAATTTAGCTTCACCTAAAGTTGCTGTGTCTAAATCACCAGCTTCTTCTTGTGATACTTCTAATGTAACAAAACGGTTAAATTCAGCTGCTAAAGAGTATTTCTTTTGCTGACCTTCAATTGATTTGTTCATTTTCTTGCCTGAACTGTATGCAACGATTGCAGTACCTTCGTTCACTTCACACACTTTAGCTTCAAGAACTTTTAGTAGTGTTACAGGAACTGAAGGAACAGTGATAGTACGGCTCATGCCGATTTTTTCAACGATAAATTCCATATCTTACCTTCCTACTTGTCCATAGAACGTACTTCTACGTCTACTTCTGGGGCTAAATCTAATTTCATTAATGAATCAACTGTCTCGGGAGTAGCTGATACAATGTCGATTAGACGTGCATGCATACGGATTTCAAACTGCTCACGTGCATCTTTATTTACGTGAACTGATTTCAATACTGTATATTTACGAATTTTTGTTGGTAAAGGGATTGGGCCACGAATTTGTGCTCCAGTACGCTTTACAGCTTCAACAATTGACGCAACTGAACGATCAAGTACTCTATGATCGTATGCTCTAAGTTTCAAACGAATCTTTTCCATGTTTTTCCTTCTAAAGAACTCGTTAGCTCAATGGCTAACTATTTTAGTGAAGCGGAATTATACTGAGATCAGAGATGATATTCAAGGTTTTAGGGGGTTTTATTTGAAATAAGTGTTTTTTCACTTCCTTACTAAAAGGAAATAAAAAAGAGTGCTGTTCAAAAATGAAGTAATAATTGACTTATTATTTAGTGAGAAACTGAGATTAACTTTGTAAAGTTTTGCATAAATTTTTGAACTTTCGGACGAACAACGGCTTGACAATATCCTTGGTTTGGATTCTTTTTAAAATAGAGTTGATGATAATCTTCTGCCTTATAAAATGTAGGCGCTTCAGATAACTCTGTAACAATTTTATCTCTAAAGTCGTTTGATAACTCTTTCATCACAGCCAGCGCGCTCTCTTCTTGCTCTTCATTTAAATAGAAAATAACAGAACGATACTGTGTACCTCTGTCTCCACCTTGTTGATTTAACGTTGTTGGATCATGAATTACAAAAAATATCTTTAAAAGTTCACCATACGAGATCACATCACTATCATAAGTAATTTCAACTACTTCTGCATGTCCCGTAGCACCGGTACAAATTTGCTCATACGAAGGATTTGGACGCGCTCCACCTGCATAACCACTGATTGCAGAGCTTACCCCTTTTGTCATACTGTATACTGCTTCTACACACCAAAAACATCCACCACCGATTATTGCTTTTTCTATTGCCATAATATTTCCTAATAAATTAATTTGTGTATGATTGCTCTTTTTCCTTTAGAGCTTTATATAGTTTCGACATTAGTGGTGTAGCCAAGCCTTTGGCTTTAGCTTCATAAACGATGTATCCACTGAGTGTTTCAAGTTCAGTTTGTCGGTGCGCTGTAAAATCTTTATGCATGGATGTAGACGCATCATGAGGTAGTGAGCGCGCTACAGTCATAGACTTTTCGATCTCATTGTCAATATTTATATCCTTAGAACGCGCAACAGAAGCAATTTCGTTTAATAATATAGACACCTCTTTTTCATGATGACTCACCAATTCATAAATACTTTTATCATAATAGGCACTTAGTGAAGCAAAACAAGATATAAAAATATATTTCTTCCATAAAGCCTCTTTTATATTCAGAGGTGTTTTATACCGTAATTCTGCTTTTTCAAAGAGCTTCTCTACTTTCTCAACACTTTGAGGAGCATCCACACTTCCAAATATTGCAGCAAATACTTTCCCTTTTTTACGAACAACCCCAGCACGCTCAATATGGGCTAATATATATACACAGGCATCCAAGACCTGCGCAGCAGTTAGCTGACGTATTTTATCAGCGTGGCTTACCCCATTTGAAATAGGCATCACAATACTGTTATCATCAAGATGTTTTATTAGATGCTTCATAGATGTATCAATATCATAACTTTTGACACTCAATAAAACATAATCATAAATACCCTCTAGTTCATCAATCTCGCATACTCTGTTCGGAACTACGGTATAGCTATTTTCATCTTCTATTATATGTAAGCCATTTTTCTCTATCACTTCTTTATGTTTTCCTCTTGCAATAAAGGTAACATGATTGTCATTACTGCACAAGGCTGAACCAATAATTCCACCAACCCCACCAACGCCTACTATTGCTATTCTCATTTATACCCTTACTTCTTCATTAATAGAATAATATCACATTTTTCTCTAATGACGTTAAAAGATAGAATTACTATTGACTTTAACCGTCAAATATTGTAGTATTATCAAATCAAATGACTTTAATAAATTCAACTTAAGGAAAACAGAATGAATAAAAATAAAAAAGTACTTATTCTAGGTGGAGGATTTGGTGGTGTTGATGCCGCTTCATTTCTAAAAAAAGAGAATTATGACGTTACCTTAGTCAGTGAACGTGATTACTTTTATATCTACCCAACTTCTATTTGGGTACCCACCCATGACGCCTCTTTTGAGGATGTTTGCGTTGACCTTAAGGAATTACAAGCAGCACATATGTTTCATCTAATAGTTGACAGTGTGACCAAGATAGAAGCAAAAGAGAAACGTGTGACCTTAGCTTCTGGAAAGGTTTTAGAAGACTATGATGTACTTATCATAGCCATTGGTGCAGGAAAAATGAAACACATGGGTCTTGAAAATACCTTATCAATCTGTGGTGCACCTCAAATGTCTTTAGATATCCGTGACCGACTTGATGCATTGGTAGAAAAAGGCAGTGGAAAAATTGCCTTTGGTTTTGGTGGAAATCCAAAAGACACGACAGCTGTTCGCGGTGGTCCAGGTTTTGAATTACTTTTTAATGTTCACCATATGTTGAAGAAAAAAGGAATCCGTGACAACTTTGAGCTTACAATGTTTGCACCTATGGTAAAACCCGGAGCGCGCATGGGTCCTCAAGCACTCAGCATGATGGATAAAATGTTTGGAAAAATGGATATAGGAAGACGTTTTGGTAAAAAAATCAAAATGTTTGAAAATGATGGTGTGATTTTTGAAGATGATTCAAAACTTGATGCTGATTTTACAATGTTTATTCCAGCAGGAACCGGTCATCAAGTTGTCGTAGACTCTGATTTGCCGATGAATGAGACAGGATTTATCACCATCAATGACTACTGTGAAGTTGAAGGTATCGAAGATGTATACGCAGTTGGTGATTCAGCGGCACTTCAAGGTCCAGATTGGACAGCGAAGCAAGGCCATGTAGCTGAAGTAATGGCTAAAAATACTGCCTTTAATATCGTCGCTAAAGATAAAGGCTTAATAGAACGTAAAGGGTATATTGAGCATCTCAACATTATCTGTGTTATGGATAGTGGGGATGGGGCAGGATTTGTTTTTAGAAACAATGATAAAGCCTTTATGTTGCCAATGCCAGTTATTGGTCACTGGCTTAAAAAAGGGTGGGGAACATACTGTCGTCACTCAAAACTAGGGAATATCCCTAGAATACCAGGAATGTAAATATGATATACGCAGCACCCTTTAAAATGAATAAAACAGATTCCGCAATTACCAATGTGTTTGGTAAGGCAAAGTATTTTGGTCTTTATAATGATGAAACTCAAGAGACCAAGGCCATTGTTAATGAAAATACAGGTGGTCCACTTATCTTAGAAGAGTTAAAAGTTCTTGGTGTCGAAACTATCTTAACACCACACCTAGGTCCACGTCCATTGCAGATTGCCCATCAGCTCGGCATGCGTGTATTTTATTGTGGTGCAGATAGAATTTTACTAGAAGAAGCCGTTCTTAGTTTTAAAGCAGGTAGTTTTCCAGAAATTACTACACAGAATATAGAACAATACCATTCACATTAAGCAAAGGGAAACAGTGACACAAGAAAACTATCAAAATAAATTTCCAATATTTAAAAAAACAATCTTAAAAAACAACTTTGCTAATGCTGATGCAGTAGTGGCACACTTAAAAGCCAAGATCGATGCGCATCCAGTTGCTACATTTATCTCAACCTTTGATCATTATGCACACACAAAGTCTCTTCCAAATGGTAATGTTCCTGAAGATGTACTTGATACTAAAAATTTAATTTTTTGTTTTGGTGCTGATCTTAGTATCGTAGAGATGTTGGCTGTAAGACCCCGTTCTTTTGGAATTATGGAGTACCCAGATAAAATTATTATAACATTTTTAGAAGCGCCTGCCCCAATGCCTCAACAGACTATGAGTACTTGGATTGGAGAGCTAGAATAGATACAATATAGTTATGAATACTATAATTGATCCCTACACACTTGGCGCCACTTTATTTGTTCCCTTAAATCATAATGACTTAAGTGCTATTTTAGTGCGTCAAAAGCTTCCTACGCTACGTTCTATTGTCATTGATTCAGAAGATGGTCTTAGTGCTAGCGCGCTGGAGCATTCACTTGAAAACTTTAAGTTTCTACTTCAAACATTAATAAAAAATGATCTTATTATATTTTTTAGAGTCCGTAATATTAAACTTCTAGAAACTGTACTTGAGTACGCATTTATCGAGAAGATCGATGGCTTTATCCTTCCTAAATTTTCACTCTCAAATGCTGAGCAGTATTTGGATATTTTTAGATTTAACTCTTCGTTTAATTTTATGCCTTCCATTGAAGGAGCAGAACTTTTTGATTTTTATAAACTTAATGAGTTAAAATCCCTTCTTCTTCCTTTTAAAACACAGATTATTCTCATTCGCTTTGGTGCACAAGATATGTTTTCACAACTTTCACTTAAACGCGCTTGCGAAGACACCCTGTATGCATTAAGTAGTAGTTCACTAGTAATAGGCAATCTAGTAAGCATCTTCAAATCCTCAGGCTTTGACATTAGTGCAGCCGTCTATCCGTGTTATAAAAACTTAGATGTTTTAAAAACGGAATGTAATTTAGATGTCAAAAATGGATTAGTGAGTAAAACTACTATTCATCCTTCCCAAATTCCTGTTATAGAAAAGAGTTACAAGATAACTGAAAATGAATATTCCAGTGCGCTACAGATATTAGAAAGTGATGATCTCATATCCTCAAATAATGGGTCTATGCTAGAGCCACATACTGATTTAAATTGGGCAAATAATATTATAAAAAGGCATAAAATCTATGGTTTAAAGGTATAAATTGTTATTTTAGGTATACTTTATAAAAAAGAATATGCAAAAATATACCCATTATTCCAAAGATAAAAATAGCGCAACCATCCGTTATATCAATGTCTTTTCATTTATATACATACTTGCAATGATAATTTTTGGTAACAACACCAATGAAGTAAACCCTATACTGGCACAAATCGAGCGCACACTTGCCGTTGTAGCCACCCTAAATCTACTATACTTGTACTACTCAAATAACACTAAAATACCTGCCACCGTTTTATTATTGGTCATTGCCATTGTCTTGTTGGCTATTTATATTGATGGAGGAATTGCAGATACTGGAAATGTTTGGTTAACAATTTTCCCACTAGTCGCCTACTACTTAAAGGGTGAACGATATGGTACCTATTGGGTGATTGTATTTTCTATAGTTATCATAGCTATTGATATTTTAATTCTTAAAAACCTTATCCATAGTGATTTTTCTCCCTTGTACCTTAGACAGACATTTTTAGTCTATTTTATAGTTTTACTCTTGAGCTACTCTAATGAACGCATTAAACGTATGACAACTTCACATGTACTAAAGTCACAAAGAGAGTTATCGAGTATCTTTGAAAATATGCAAGATACCTTTTTTAGAACAGATAATGAAAGTACTATTATCGATATAACTCCTTCCATAGAAAAACTGCTTGGATATACCAGCGATGAGATTATTGGAAAAAAACTCTCTGATTTTTTTAAACACCATAATGACACTTTACGATTCTTGCGCGCTTTGAAATATAACAAAGGAAAGATAACAGATTTTGAAATTCCTCTTATACACAAAGATAATCATACCGTATGGATTTTAGCCAACACACAATACTTTTATGACGATAGAGGAGAAATATCAGGTATTGAAGGTAGTACAAAAGATATTACAACCTTAAAAAGCACACAAGAAGATCTCCTTCGACTGAATCAAAATCTTGAACAAAATATTGCAAAAAGGGTTGATGAATTACGCAATAAAGATGCCATGATGTTACAGCAAGCCAGACTCGCACAGATGGGAGAGATGCTCTCTATGATTGCGCATCAATGGCGACAACCACTCTCTTCAATTGCCGCTATAAATGGTAATATAAAATTAGATATCGCTATTGAGGGAGAGGTTAAAGTAGATACCTTGCAAAGTGAAATAGAAAAAATTGATGCACATGTTAATTATCTATCAAATACTATCGAAGACTTTCGCAACTTCTTTAATCCTGGGAATAAAGCACAAGAATTTGAATTAAATGAAATTATTGAAAAAGCTTTACAGGTTCTCAGTAATAACATCCAAAAAAACAATATCACAATTGAAGAAAATTTAGAAGACTCCCTGAATCTTCTGAGTCATAAAAATGAATTGATACAAGTAATTATTAATATCATCAACAATGCTATTGATGCACTAAATGAGAATAATACAGATAGTGAAAAGATCATCCATATTGATACATATAAGACCCAAGAAGTAGCTATTATCAATATTTATGACAATGCAGGAGGGATTCCAGAACATATCATCCCAAAAATATTTGACCCCTACTTCTCAACTAAAGATGCTAAAAATGGAACAGGTTTAGGTCTTTATATGTCAAAAATGATCATAGAAGATCACTGTCAAGGTGAGCTAATAGTCAAAAACTTCAATAAAGGCGCACACTTTGTTATTAGTTTGCCTAATCAATTTTGAATAAGCTCCTACTATTACTGATATTATCCTTATCATTATTCGCCCAAAAACCTGAGTTATTTCTTCTTAATATTTACAAAGAAGATATGAATATCAGCGGGTTCCTTATGAGTGAAAAACTCGATGGTGTCCGCGCTTATTGGGATGGTAAACATCTTATTTCGAGGGGTGGAAAAATATTCTCAGCACCTAAAATTTTCACTAAAGATTTTCCAAATTTTGAACTTGATGGGGAACTCTGGAGTAAAAGAAATGACTTTGAAAATATCAGCTCTATTGTACGCACTCAAAACAGCCCAGCGCGCTGGAGTGAACTCAGTTACAATATTTTTGAAGTTCCTCATGCAGAGGGAGGTTTAAGTAGAAGGTTAGAAAATGTCAATCCTTATAAAAGTGAATATTTAAAGATCATCAAACAAACTGTCTGTAAAAATACAAAATCTCTAATACATTACAAAAAAAGTATTCTAAAACTCGGCGGAGAAGGAGTTGTTTTAAGAGACTCCCAATCACCTTATCATATTAAAAGAAGTAATAAAGATCTAAAAGTAAAACCCTATTTTGATGAAGAATGTACCGTTATTGGCTATACAAAAGGCAAAGGAAAGTATCTCAATCAAGTTGGCGCACTGAAGTGTAAACTAAAAGATGGTAAAATGATAAAAATTGGAAGTGGATTGAGTGATAAAGAGCGTCAAAACCCTCCAGAAATTGGAACAATAATCACTTTTAAGTATTATGGATTTACTAAGCATGGGATACCTAAGTTCCCAGTATTTTTAAGAATAAGAGAGAAAACAGATGTCAAATAAAAAAGTAGCTTTAATAACAGGAATAACAGGACAAGATGGTTCTTATCTAGCAGAATTCCTCCTTAAAAAAGGCTATATCGTCCACGGTATGAAACGCCGCTCTTCTCTTTTCAATACTGATCGTATAGATCATCTCTACGAAGATCCGCAAGTTGAAAATCGCTCTTTAATCCTTCATTACGGAGAGATGACAGACTCTATGAACATCACCCGTATCATCCAAGAAGTACAACCTGATGAGATCTATAACCTTGCAGCCATGTCTCACGTAGCTGTATCATTTGAAACACCTGAGTATGTATCCAATGCAGATGGAACAGGAACACTTCGTATCCTTGAAGCAGTGAAACTTTTAGGTCTAAGTAAAAAGACACGTATCTATCAAGCATCAACTTCTGAGCTTTATGGAAAAGTACAAGAGACCCCTCAAAGTGAAACAACACCTTTTTATCCAAGAAGCCCTTACGCAGTAGCTAAGATGTATGCTTACTGGATTACAGTCAATTACCGTGAAGCTTATGATATGTTTGCTTGTAATGGTATCCTTTTCAATCATGAGTCACCTGTTCGTGGTGAAACCTTTGTAACAAGAAAGATTACAAGAGCTGCAAGTAAAATTGCACTGGGTCTACAAGATAAACTATATCTTGGTAACCTCGATGCCAAACGTGATTGGGGTCATGCAAAAGACTACATCAAAATGATGTGGTTAATCCTTCAAGCTGATGAACCAGAAGACTGGGTAATTGCAACAGGTAAAACAACAACGGTACGTGACTTTGTTAGAATGTCTTTCTCTTACGCTGGAATTGAGTTAGAGTTCAAAGGTGTTGGTAAAGAAGAGAAAGCTTATGTAGTCTCTTGTTCTAACCCTGAGTATCAAGTAGAGATAGGGACAAACGTTGTCTCTGTTGATCCTAAATACTTCCGTCCTACTGAAGTTGATCTTCTTTTAGGTGATCCTACTAAAGCAGAACAGAAACTTGGTTGGAAACGTGAGTACCAACTTAAAGAACTTGTAGATGATATGATGCAGTCAGATCTTAAACTAATGACTAAAGATGTTTATCTTAAAGATGGTGGATATAAAACTTTGAGTTATTTTGAGTAAGAAGGATTAAAACTATGCATACTTTAAAATTAAATATACAAGACAGTGTTTTTGATAAGGTAATTTATTTTTTACAGAATCTACCTAAGCATGAAGTTTCCATTATTGAAGATAAAATTGCTGATCAAAGTATTACTAGCTCCAATAATAAAGACAGCGACATAGAGCTTCAAGCCTTTTCTAATCATACTGCAAGCCTTATTCAAGAGTGGCAAGATGAAACAGAGGATGATGTATGGAAGTAAAACACTTGGACATAGTTTTATGTAAGTTTTACTTTACTGATTTAAAAAAATCTAAAAAGAGACCTGTGTTGATATTTAAAGACAACTTACCTCAT
>JADGDM010000009.1:0-49303 GCA_016744905.1 Sulfurimonadaceae bacterium
GAATGTAGGTCGCTGCCTAGTTTTTGGTTTATTCAATTACTTACTTCAAACTTCACAAACAAATCAAATCATAAATTACTTACTTAATCAAAACAATTAATATTTACTTGTTATTAGTTTACTAATCTTTCGTTACTCATAACAAAACGCAATCTTGTTGCCTTTTTTTATGAGATATCGTTTCAGGTGTGGGAATGTAGGTCGCTGCCTAGTTTTTGGTTTTTCTGTATTGGGGTGTAGGTCTTGGTATGTATTTTTAATATTGATTGATGTCTATCATCACTTTATTTTTCTAGTTATGTTATATTGTCGCAATTTTAGGAGCTAATATGAAATATCCAGATTTTTTTAATGATGTCGAAACAATTACTATGCTTGATCCACTATCAAAAGTTTTAGGTAGCTTGGAAAATGGTTTGTGTGAGTTTACTTATTTAGATTCAGTGAAGGCAGCTGGACATAGTTGTCCAACGGTTGGTGGAGCTTATTTAATGACGTCACGTGCATTGCGTACACTTTATCCAGATAGTATGCCTATACGTGGCCAAATAAAAGTTGAGTTCTCTGAATCTATGGAAGAGGGCGTTGCTGGTGTTATTGGGAATGTTGTTTCTAACATTACTGGGGCAACTGATAAAAGTGGTTTTAAAGGTCTCAATGGAAACTTTGCACGTCACTCTTTGATGTCTTTTAATGCAGATGTGAATGCCTCAGCGCGCTATACGCGTTTAGATACAAATACAAGTATAGAAGTAGTGTATAATCCCTCTTCAGTAATGCCAGATCCTGAAATGCAAGGCTATATGAAAAAGGTACTAAGTGGTAGTGCTAATGAAGAGGATATTAAAACTTTTGGAACGCTTTGGCAAGAGAGAGTAAAAAGAATAATGATTGATAATAGTGATAAGGTTATTATAGTTAAATAGTTATCTTCTCTAGTTAGAGAAGATATAAAGTGATTCGATTACTAAGTGTGTGATATCTGTAATGGCATTGGCACCTGGCATAAAACTGACCAGACCTGTTCCAATCCCTCCCCATAAAACCGCAACACTACTAAGCATAATAAATAAGAAACTATATGCCTCTCCATAAACTACCTTTTCACCTTCTGCTTCATAAAAGTAGAGCATACTAATAACTTTAAAATAATAGTAGATAGATACAAAAGCAGCCAGTATTCCAAGCAGTGCTAAAAGTGTGTAGCCTGCTTCAATAGCACTGGTGAAAATATAGAACTTACCTAAAAAACCAATCGTTGAAGGGAAACCTGCGAGAGAAAGCATAAAAACAGTGAGTGCTGCACTTAAAAAAGGGTGTTGTCTCCCTAAACCTTTAAGTGAATCATAGGAAATCTCTTTTTCTACTCCATTTGAAATATAAGCCAATATTCCCAATGCACCAGTGGCACTGATAAAATATGCGATAAGGTAAAAGAGGATACTTTGTGTGGCGTAGGTTCCAATCTCTCCAATAGAGCTAAGTCCAATAAGCAGATAACCACTATGTACAATCGATGAAGCGGCGAGCATACGTTTGATGTTAGTCTGCACCATAGCTAAGAGAGATCCAGAAACAAGTGTAAGAATTGCAGAAGCAACGATGAGAGGATCATAAAAATCCTTTATTTGTGCAAAGATACCGATAAATAGTCTTAGTGCAATGGCAAAAATAGCAATTTTAAACGTACCGGCCATAAATGCTGTGATAGGTAAAGAAGCTCCTTCATATACATCTAAAACCCAAGCTCCAAAAGGCATGGCTGCAATCTTAAACATGATAGTTATCATTAATAATAGACCACCTGCAACTATGAGATATATCTCTGAAATAGGATGGGTATACATAAACATGGCTATTTGATTAAAATGTGTTGAACCGACTTGTGCGTAGATGAGCATCAGTCCTAAAAGATAAAATGAGCCTGCAAAAGAGCCAAGAAGTAAGTATTTAAAAAATGCTTCACTGGCACGTAGACTATGATGATGTATACCAACTAAGACATAAACGGATAGTGAGGCAATTTCGAGGGCAATAAAAGCACTTAAAAGCTCATTTGTCATGGCAAGCAGTATCATTCCAAAGAGTGAAAATAGAATGAGGCTAAAGGACTCTGGTGTGAATATATCTGATTTATAGATGTAAGACTTTCCAATACTTAATGATAGGAATGTTCCTAGAATAAAAAGTAATATAAAGAGGGTACTGTAGGTATCATAGATGAGCATTTCATTGAAAAGTTCTTTAAAAAGAAGTGTACTATGTGCCGTAGACAAGTCAGCACTTAATAGATAAACTAATATTAAGAGGGTTATGACCGTTAAGCGATAGCCAATTTTTTTAGAATAGTACTTGGTTGTTCCCAGTAGTAAGATAAATAGTGCTGTAAATACAGGAACAGCAAGTATGATAATAATTGCAGGTAATCCAAACATTATTTAGCTCCTTGAATAGTTGCAGTTTTAGATATTGAGTCTAAGGCAGTTGGTTCTATTTGCTTTAAAAAATAATTAGGAAATACACCCATGATAACGATGAGTATTGCTATTGGTATCAGTGCAATTAACTCACTTTTACTTAAATCATAAAAATTTTCAGTCGCACTTTGTACTTTCGAATAGATGGTCTTTTGTAACATTGTAAAGACAAAAAGTATGGCTACCAATATAGAAGTGGCGCTGATAAAACCAACATAGATATTGTAATTAAATGCACCTAGAATGATAAGTACTTCGGACACAAAACCAGCTGTCCCTGGAATTCCTACTGTTGAGAGTGCAAAAAATGCAAAGAGAAAACCAAATTGTGGTGCTTGTTTAGCTATTCCACCAAGCGCCTCAAGAGAGTGTGTCTTGGTTCTTTCATAAAGCATTCCGACCATCAAAAATAGTCCTGCACTGGAAAGTGCATGGGCAACAATAAAATAAGAAGAGCCTAGCAGCCCATAGACATCATAAATAAAGATACCCACTACAATAAGAGAGAGATGTGAAGCCGAAGAGAAGGCAAATAGACGTTTTAGATGACTTTGATGCATCGCCAGTATTCCAAAATAGATTAATCCAAAGAGACCCAGTATAATAAAGTACAGTGATAACTCATTTGAAGTTGTCTCAAAGAGTGTAAATAAAAATCTCCACATGGCGTAAACACCGAGCTTTGCCATCAGTGCAGACATAACAACTACGGCTCCAGTTGAAGCAGAACGATAGGTGTCACTTAACCAAGTATGGAAAGGGAAAAGAGGTACTTTAATGGCAAAAGCAAGCATAAAAGCAAGAAATGTAAATAGAGACTCTTTTTCACTCAATACTACTTGACTCATATCATTAAGGGCAAAACTATATTCGCCAAATTGATTTTTATAAGCAATAGCTAAAAAGAGAATACCCAGTAACATGATTAATGAACCAAAAATAGTATAAAGCGTGAACTTCATAGAGATAAAACTATTACGTCCATATCCGTATAGTCCAATCATAAAAAATATTGGCAGCAACATGGTTTCCCAAAAGAGATAAAAGAGCATTAAATCTAAAGAAAGTGCCGCACCCATTATTCCTCCTTGTGCAAGAAGGAGGTTCAACCAAAAACCTTTTTTATCACGATTAATGAGACCGATACCAATAAGTGGCATTAAAAGAGCCACCATCATTACCAAACCTAAAGAGACGCCATCAAGACCAATATGATAAGAGATACCATAACTCTTAATCCACGCATATTGTTCCACAAATTGAAGGGAAGAAATGGCTTGAAAGTCAGAGTAAACTTTTAGTGAAAGCAAAGCGACTATAGTAGAAGCAAGAAGTGAAATTATTTTAGTAATTCTCAAAGATAAGGGAATTATAAACAGTAAAATAGAGGTGATGATAGGAATAAAAATCATTAGACTAAGCATTACATTGCCTCCAGTGCAAAATAGAGATAAATAAAGAGGCCACTAAGTCCAAAGACCATAAATAGAGCATACAAACGTACACTTCCATCATAAATAAGGCGATAATATGAGGCTATATAATAATAAAGCGCAATAGTTCGGTGGATTGAACTGTCAATAATTTTATGATTAATATATACGTCGAAACCTTTACTCATTTTATACAGTGGTTTCACAAACAAGATATGATAAAGCTCATCAATATAGAATTTATTACTAATGATTTTTTGATATCTATATTTGTCTACATCCTCTCTAGTTGCAGTCGCTGAACCGTATTTAAGATAGGCTACAAAGATAGCTACAAAGATGAAAAATGTATTAAGTCCTATGAGGGTGAACTCTGTGGTATGGTCTAGAAATTCGCGAATATCTGGAAGATTTAACCAAATACTGATAGATTCTGAACCACCAAAAGAACTAGGGACATTTAAAAATCCACTAAGGATAACACCTACAGCCAGTAAAGCAATAGGTATAATCATAGTTTTAGAAACAGCAACTGCTTTAATTTTCTCTTCTCCATAAAAGACAAAGAACAGCATTCTAAACATATAAAATGCGGTGAGTATTGAAGTGAAGAGTGCGATACCATAGATGATATATGCATCACTGGCAAAGATATGACCCATGATGGCGTCTTTAGAAAAGAAACCATTAAGTGGAGCAATAGCACTGATTGATAGTGAAGCTATGAGCATCATTATAAAAAGCATTGGTAGGCTTTTACGTAAACCACCCATCTTTCTTATATCTTGTTCGTGATGCAGACTCATGATAATCGCCCCTGCACCCATAAAGAGAAGGGCTTTGAAAAAGGCATGTGTAAAGACATGGAAGATAGCAAATGAGTAAGCGCCTAAACCCTCAGCCATAAACATATATCCCAATTGTGACATAGTAGAGTAAGCAAGTATCTTTTTGATATCAAACTCTCGACTTGCCATAAGCGCAGCAATCAGCGCACTGAATGCACCAATATAAGCGATAAAAAGTGAAACACTCTCACTCATAGCATAGAGGTCACTGAAACGTGCCAGCATATAGACACCAGCTGTTACCATCGTTGCGGCGTGAATGAGTGCAGAAACTGGAGTTGGCCCCGCCATCGCATCTGGTAACCAGACATAAAGTGGAAATTGAGCAGATTTACCCATCGCCCCTACAAAAAGAAGGGCTGCAATTAAATTAATACGTTCAGCACTCATCTCATGTAGATGCAGTTCAATCGTGCTAAAACTAAAACCATACTCTCCTATACTGATAAAAAGTAACATCAGCGCGCTAAGAAATCCAAAGTCGCCTATTCGGTTTAAAATAAATGCTTTATTTCCTGCGGCAACATTTTTAGCATCTTCATAATAGAAACTAATTAGTGCATACGAAGATAATCCTACACCTTCCCAACCTAAAAACATCATGATTGGGTTGTCTCCCAATACGAGCAGAAACATAAAAAACATAAAGAGATTAAAGAGTGCAAAAAAACGTGGATACGAACTGTCATCTTTCATATAACCCAGTGCATAGACATGAATTAAAAATCCAACGGGTGCAACAAACAGCAGCATCAGAGAGCTTAGTGCATCAAGGTGTAGTGAAAATGGGATATGAAAAGCAGAAACAGATAACCAAGTAAATATTTCAGAATGAATATCGATGCCATTAAAGTAATTTTCATAAATAAGTATAAGTGCTAAAAAAGCAGAGAGTAATGGTGCAAAAATAGCAAGTATAGAGTAAATTATTTTTGGTGAACTTGGTTGTGCCAGTGCAATTATTGCTATAAATAGTGCACTAAAAAATGGTGCTAAAAGTAATATATTTAATAAAATATCAAGAGGCATTCTTTTCTCCTAATAGATTAAAGATATCGGCATCAAGTGAACGTTTATTTCTAAAGAGCACAACAAAAAGTGCCATAAATAGTGCGGCTTCTGCTGCAGCTATAGCGATAATCATTAAAACAATAACTTGACCTTCATTGCTTTGTAAAGTATTTGAGATAGCAACCAAAGAGATATTTACAGCGTTGAGTAGTAACTCAATTGACATATAAATAACAATAATATTTTTTCGGCTCAAAACACCAATAATTCCAATACTAAAGAGAATAACGCTCAGTGTTAGGTAGTTACTTAACATCTTTGTCCTCCTTTGCCAAACTGACTGCACCGATAAGGGAGACGAGTAGTAAGATAGATATCAATTCAAAAACAAGAAGATAGTCATTGAAAATGACACTACCGATATCTTTTATTCCTCCAAAGAGATCGTAAGGAAGTGCTTGATCAACTAAAGGACTTTTATTAATCAAGCTTATGAGTACAACAGTAAAAGGTAAAACGGCGAGTGTACTAAATGTTATATCTCTTTTTTTATGTGGCTCATCAGGCAGATTCTTGTCTTGAATATTTAAAAACATAATGATAAATAAAATCAAGGCTAAAATAGCACCAGCGTAGATTATAATCTGAGTAGCAAATAAGAAGCTACTTCCTTGTAGGGCAAATAGTGCCGCTATAGAGACTAAGGTGACGATAAAACTAAGAGCTGCGTCAATAGGACGACGTGCGCTTATTAAAACTAAGGCACTCACCAATATCAGCGCGCTGAGTATATAAAATAGAACCTCATTTAGCATGGCTGTTCTCCGATCCAAAAGCACCTTTGATGCTCAAAAGTTTCTCTTTGTCATATATAAAATCTTTTCGCTCGCGTTCGATGATGCTAAAAATACCGCTATCCATTCTAATGGCATCACAAGGACAAGCTTCCACGCAGTAGCCACAAAAGATACATTCAAGTAAATCAATCTCAAACTTTTGAGGCATCTTCTCATCTATGTTGTCTTCTCTTAGCGTAGCTACAATATTGATACACTCCGCAGGACAAGCTGTCGCACACATAAAACAAGCTACACAGGCAATACTGTCATCAGCGCGCTTAGTCAGACGATGAACGCCTCTATATCGCGGTGTAATATCAGAAGGCATTTGTTCAGGATAACAAACATCTTGCATGTCATTGATATTACTGATATTTTTAGTAAAGTGACTCAGAGTTACTTTCATTCCTGCAAAGATAGCAGGAAGATACATCTTCTCTTTTAATGTATCACCATGTCTATGGACTACTTTTACACCCATTAATTGACTCCTATGATGACGATTGCCGTAATGACAATATTTAAAATTGCAAGTGGAAGTAAAATATTCCATCCCAATTTTTGTGTTTGATCGTATCTAAAACGTGGAAAAGTCCAACGCACCCAGATATAGATAAAGTGTAGAGTGAATATTTTAGCGGCAAAGATACTAAACTGAATTAACATCACCCCGATATGTTTCTGATCATCAGAATAGCCTGCGTAGATAGAGTAGGCAATCAATGAAAAAAGTGAGAGTGAAAAAAGAACAATGGTAACCGCATAAATTTTTGTCTCGCGCTTACTTTTTTCATTATAAGAATTATTTCGACGCATCCAACGTAAAAACAGAAACATAAAAATGAGTCCAAATCCGATAATCACACCACTTAAAATATCAAAGTGTGTTATTAAGTCTTGTGTTGTGAGCCAAGGGAGTTGATAACCACCAAAAAAGAGTGTTACCATCAGCGCGCCAGAAGCAGCCATGGCAATATACTCCGCTACAAAAAAGAGTCCAAATTTCATCGCACCATATTCAGTATGATAACCTGCAACAATCTCACTCTCTCCCTCAGCCGCGTCAAAAGGCGCACGATTGGTTTCTGCAAATGAGGTGATGACAAATATCAATGTGGCTAAGGGTTGCATGATGATACCCCACGCCGGTATAAACCCAAAAAATGTCTGAGACTGATAGGTGACAATATCATTTAGATGAATGGAGTTATATGTTAGTAGTAGTGAGACAATAGCCAATCCCATAGAAACTTCATAAGAGATAACTTGCGCGCTGGCACGTAGTGAACCTAGTATGGCGTATTTAGAGTGACTCGCCCAACCACCGATGATAATGCCGTAAACACTTAGACCTGCAAAGGCGATAAACCATAATATACCCAAATCGGTTGGTAGAGCTTGCATCACATATGAGGTGCCATTTAGCTCAAGATTATCGGCATACGGGATGACCATAAAGGTCAAAAACGAGGCGATGAAAATTAGTGATGGCGCAACAAGATAATAAAATCTATTTTTAATATGTGAAGGGGCAACTTCTTCTTTAAAAACAAGTTTCATCATGTCCGCAATGGACTGGATGATTCCCGCAAGACGAATACCTCCAACATGACAGCGATTTGGTCCATACCTATCTTGAATCAGTGCCGCAATTCTTCTTTCCATCCATACCAGCAGAGGTACAGTAGCTAGGGAGAAGAGTAGGGTGAGGATAAAAGGAGTTAAGATGAGTAACTCATGCATTGTTGACTCCTTTTAACTTTGTACCCATTTTTTGGATATCAGAAAAGCCCAATCCAAGCTGTTTTGAGATGTAGCCTGACCAGAGTGTCTCTTGTGTTTTATACAGAGTGTTATCAATCTGTGTAAAGATATGATGCAGAGTGTTTTCACTGTGTATATTGTGTAGTGATTTTGAGAATTTTTGAATGATATTATCACTGTTTATAAGTGTTCCATTTTCATGAGAGTATGAGGCAAAACTAACAATATTTCGCATGTCTCCCATATCTTCAAAATCATGGGTAGTAAAGTGCATAATCTTTGCATGACTTTCAATATTCTCAAAAAGTAGAGGGTGATTGATATTAATAAGCAGTTTAGAAGTTTGAGCCGCTTTTAAAAATGCTTCATAGCTACTTGATATCTCTAAAAACTCTAGCGCGCTGGCATTGGCACTGCGAACACTATTGCGTAACCAATCATCACCAAACGTTTCATCAACAATAGGTAATGAAAATAGTTCGATACTGTACTTGTCACAAAAAAGTTTTAAGATGCTGAGGTTTTCAACACTCAAAGAAGCGTTTGCCAACATCACTTTCTTTGATTCATCTGTACACATGAGCGTACGTAGAGTGCTGGCATTGAAAGGAAAGTGACGTGATTTCTTATTTTCTTTATGAAAACTAAGACGTCCTTCATCACACATAAAATAAGAATTTATCGCCATATTTCTTCTTGGACGATACCGATGGATACGGTCATTATCAAACTTAGTGGTGTTGTGATCAATCGTGATATTACACCCTTTTGAACAGCCATGACAGATACTCTCAACAGAATCTAAAAACCAGACACGTTGTTGAAATCTAAAATCTTTAGAGGTCAGTGCGCCAACAGGACAGAGATCGATAACATTCATGGCATAAGGGTTATTTAGTGGCTTATTGGGTGCACTAGAAACGCGCGCTTGATCACCACGTCCGATAATAAAAAGCTCATTGCTTTTTGAGATATTTTGCGTAAAACGGGTACAGCGTGCACAGAGTACACAACGTTCTTGATCCAGCATCACGTTTGAGCCTAAGTCAACATGTTTTGCTTTTTTAGTTTTTTCTACACTGTGACGTGAACCATAAAGTCCAAAGTCCATATAGTAGTTTTGTAATGAACACTCACCTGCTTGATCACACACTGGACAATCTACAGGATGATTAATCAGTTCAAGTTCTAAAATCTCTTGTTTTACCTTGAGGATATTGGGGCTTTTAGTATGTACTTTAAGACCCTCTTTACATAAGGTATTACAAGCGATTTGAGGACGTTTAGCACCTTCAATCTCAACCATACACATTCGGCAATTGCCATCAACTCCTAAGGCTTCATGATAACAAAAATGTGAAATCTCAACATCATTGTCTTGTAAAACTTTAATAAGCAGGGCGTTCTCTTCGACTTCAATTTTTTGATTATCTACACTGATATTTACCATTAACACGCCTCCTCTTGGATACACGCAATAAACTCATCTTCAAAGTGGCGTAAAAAGCCATCAATAACATCACTACACGCAGGCGCAAATACACAGATGGTCTTTCCATTCATGGTGCGTGAAACCGAGCGTAAAATTTCTAAGTCTTCATAAGTAGCGCGCTTATCGACAAACTTTTGCATCACTCTATCGGCCCAAGATGTTCCCTCTCGACAAGGTGTACACTGTCCACAAGACTCATGATGATAAAAATGAAGGAGATTTTTAAGGGCTTTTACCATGTCGGTATCTTCATCCATAATAATCATTCCTCCTGTTCCAAGTGCAGAGTCAAAAGAACGTAGACTTTCATAATCCATCATCACATCTTTGATCAAGTGTGCAGGGATTATCGGGGTTGAGGCTCCTCCTGGGATAACAGCTTTGAGCTTTTTACCATTTTTAATGCCTCCACCAGTTTGTTCAATAAAGTCCAACATAGAGTGACCAAAACTACACTCATACACACCAGGATTATTAATATGCCCACTCATTGCAAAAAGAAGGGTTCCTGGACTTTTTTCTGTTCCATGTGCCTTGTATGCATCTGCACCATTTTCTAGAATAAAAGGCACAGATGCAATGGTTTCTACGTTGTTAACAAGAGCCGGTTCTCCAAAATAGAACTCACTCTCTGGCTGATGAGGTTTTAGACGTGGATGACCACGGTTCCCCTCTAGTGACTCAATCAGTGCTGATTTCTCTCCACAGATATACGCCCCAGCCCCACGATGAACGACGACATCGATATTGCCATATTTAGAATTTCCAAGAAATCCTTTTGCGTAGGCTTCATCAACTGCACCTTCTAAAATAGTGATAAATTCTTCATACTCACCACGAACGTAGATGTAAGACGATTTTGCACCAATGGCGTGGCAGGTTAATATGATACCTTCTATGAGAAGGTGTGGATCTTTAGCGAGTATTTGACGATCTTTAAAAGTTCCGGGTTCACTCTCATCTGCATTGACAATAAGATAACGTGTACCAGATTCTGTTGGCTGATTGGCCGCAAGGTTCCATTTGTTACCCGCTGCTGCGCCACCACCACCTTTCCCACGTAAGTTACTCTCTATTATGATATCTCTGAGTTCTTTTGGTTCTTTCACAAGAGAATCTTCTAGCGCGCTGTATGCGCCATGCTCAAGTGCCACATCAATAGTATGTGCATTGGGAATATCAAATTTTTTACTGACTATTTTTACTAACATTTTAACTCTTTTAAAATAGCTTCAAGTTTAGCATCATCTAAACTCTCTTTATATTTTCCATCAACAGCACACATCGGCGCACCACCACAGGCCCCTAGACATTCAACTTCAATGACTTCAACATCGTCATCGCATTTGTCATCAAAATAGGCTTTGACATCATCTGCACCATTGAGTGCGCATGAAAGTGTTCGACAGACTTCAATAAGATGTTTTTTTGGTTGCTCAAAAATAAACATCGTATAAAAACTGGCAACAGAATAAACATGCATATAAGGAACATCTAACTCTGTCGCAATAAACTGCATACCTTCTTCACTAAGATAGGAGAGTTGATTTTGCACCATCCATAAAAGAGGTAAGACTATGGCTTTTTGCTCAGGATATTGCTTTCGTAGCGCGCTGAGTTTTTCTAAGTTTTGAGGACTTAATTCAAATATTTTACGCATTATCTGTCCATCTCCCCTGCAATGATATTTAAGCTCGCCAGTGTAATAACGGCATCAGCGAGTTGATACTCTTGAATGATTTCTGGAAGGGCTGCAATATGTAAAAATGAGGGTGCACGTACCTTCATTTTATAAGGCGTCCCACTACCATCACTCACGACATAAAAACCAAGCTCACCATTAACGGCTTCGATGCTTCCATAATACTCTTGAGGTTTGACTTTTATCCCTTCAAAAGTGAGTTTGAACTGATTCATTACCCCTTCTATGGACGTATAAACCTCTTTTTTCTGAGGTAGGATAATACTTCTATCAGCGATGTTTATCTCGCCATCAATCAACGTTGCTTGAATTTGTTTAACTATCTTAATACTCTGTTCAATCTCTTCAAAACGTACCATAATACGGTCATAGACATCTCCATGACTTCCTAAAACAACATCAAAATCCAGTTCATCATAACCATAATAAGGTTTAAGATAACGCATGTCTGAATTCACACCACAGGCGCGCAGATTTGGCCCACTCCAGCCATAAGAGAGGGCATCTTTAGCTGAAATGATTCCTACATCTTTAGCACGATCATGAAAGATACGATTGTGCTTGATTAAGGCAAGTGCATCGGCACACCCTTTTTGTACATTGGTGATAATGGTTTGAAGATCCTCTTCGTATCCATCATACAGGTCATGACTCATCCCACCGATACGCATGTATGAGTTGGTCAAGCGCGCACCACTGAGTTTTGAGAGGAAGTTATAGACATCTTCACGTGGATTGTAGAGGTACCAATAATTGGTTAATGCACCCATATCAACGAGTTGAGCAGCTAAAAATACAAGGTGATCCATAATACGTGAGAGTTCCATCAACATAACACGAATCTGCTCAGCGCGTTTAGGAACATGAACGCCCAACATCTCTTCGAGAGTTTTAACATAGCCTACATTGTTCATCACTGCTGAACAGTAGTTTAGTCGGTCAGTATAAGGAATGACTTGAGAGTAGGTGTGATGTTCTGCACTTTTTTCAAAACCACGGTGAAGATAACCGATCTCAGTCACGGCAGCTTTAATACGCTCACCATCAAGCGCAACAAGTGTACGAATAGTTCCGTGACTCGCCGGATGAGATGGTCCAAGATTTAAAAACATATGTTCTTCATCTTTAAGGTTGTGTTTCTCTAATTGAACATCCATCTCATCCATCAGTGACTCCGCTATACTACAGTGTTGACCATTGGTGATGATATAGTCTTTACGTAGTGGATGACCCACAAATTCGTGATGGTTAAGCACACGTTTAAGATTGGGATGGTTGGTGAATTTTATCCCGTATTGATCATACACTTCACGCTCTAACCAGTTTGCTGCCTTAAAAAGCTGAGTTATACTTTCTACTTCCTCGTTTATGATAAATGATTTTATAGTCAATAGCGATTTAAAGTCAGTTGAACGTAGGATATATACCATTGCATAGCGTGCTACAGGGGTTTTTGGATAACTTAAGTAGTCTACTGCGGTAATGTCAACCAAATAGTCAAAGCCAGCAGACGCAGCAAATTCGATATTGTTGAATAGGTTTTTAGCGTCAACTTCTATGCTTAAATCATCTTCACTCAGTGTCTGTTTCAGTGGAGATATTCGTGCAAGTAAAGGTGTGAAAATATTAGGCATCGAGTGCGCCTTTAAAGTTGGCATGACGATTAGGATTGTATTTTTTTTCTCTCAAATCTTTTTGTAAAAGTAGGAGTGCGTCGATCAGTGCTTCTGGACGAGGAGGGCAACCGCCGACATAAACGTCTACGGGAATCACTTCATCAATACCTTGCATGGTGGTGTAATTGTCATAAAAACCACCACTACTCGCACACGCACCCATACTCACTACCCATTTAGGTTCACTCATCTGATCATAAATTTGTTTTAAGATAGGGGCTTGTTTGTAGGTAATAGTTCCAGCAACAATCATCAAGTCTGCTTGACGTGGAGAAAAACGTACGACTTCTGCACCAAAACGTGAGATGTCATATTTGCTTGCCGCCACACTCATAAACTCAATAGCGCAACACGCCGTTCCAAATACCATGGGCCAAAGAGAAGATTCTCTTGCCCAACCAACCGCTTCATCAAGTTTGGTGGTAATTACTTCATTTCCTAGAAGGTTTGTTGCGCCCTTTATGTCCATTTTAGCGCTCCTTTTTTATAGATATAAATCAGTCCTGCACCTAAAAGCCCCATAAAAACAAACATCTCTATAAGTCCAAAAAGTCCAAGCTCTCGTAAGTTTAATGCCCAAGGAAACATAAATAGAATTTCTACATCAAAAAGTACAAAGATGATAGCAACAAGGTAGTATTTAACATTAAAACGTTCAAAACTGTCTTTATGGGTGTTTTGTATACCACTCTCATAAACCTCATTTTGATTGTTTGTATTCATACTTTTTTCACCCAAGTATTTACTAAGGTGAAAAAGAAAGGGGATGGCGATAGTTGTTATGGTTATAACAACGAGAGGGAGATAGAATTGTTCGTTCATTTATATTGACCTATTATTATTTTTAATACTTACATATCTTAACACATACGGTGTTAGGAGCAGTTTAAAATGAATACAAATCAGAGTTTGATTTCAGAAAATAGAGGTCTTTTTTTATGCTCTGTATTGAGACAGTTTTGTGCGATTTGATAAAGTTTTTGATACTCGGAACTTTGCTTCTCTTGACAAAGGCTTAGTAGGTCATCTAAAAGACAGCCAAAGGCACGAATTTCTATCTTTTCAAATAGCTCATGATGTTCAGTATAGAAGCTCGCTGCGCCAAAATCTCCCAAGTAGGTATGGTCTGCATCGTTAATCAAAATATTATGTGCATATAAGTCTCCATGCATTATATTATTGTTATGAAGATGCTTGGCTGCAGATGAAATTGCCTTGGCAATGGTCGAAATACTCTCTATTGAAAATCTACTCTCTTTTTCAAATGTGTCTCGGGTACAGGTTTCAAAATTTGGGGGATTCCCTAGGTTTTTATAGATATTCGGGATAAGTTCTAAAAGTAAGCCAAGTTCATTTTGCGAAGAAATTTTTGCAAGAACTTTGATGAGGTTTGGATGTTCACCCGCACCCATACTTGCACTCATTTCATCTTTAGCGTAACCATCACTGGTGATAGCCCCTTTAAATATTTTGATAGCGTATTCATCTTGAGTATGTATATGTTTGGCTTTTGAAATATGTCCTGATGCCCCTTGGCCTAAAAGTTCTAATATCTCTAATTCGTTTATATCCATCTCTTGTAGGCTGTGCGCTGGAGTGGGTGTAAAAGGATTCCCACTAAAGGCGAGCCATGAAAGACGTGGTAATTCTAAAAGTTCTAATGGTAGTGCGCTGAGGTTGTTGGCAGAGAGACGGATAAGTTCAAGGTTTTTACACTTTGAAATGGACTGTGGTATCTCTTCTATTTGATTACCGGCTAAGGCACACTTTTGAAGCAGATGTAAGTCTCCTATAGAGTTTGGGATTTTTTTGATTTTGTTATCTGTTAAAATAAGCCAAGAGATACTTAATGGTAAAATATCTTCATCGAAAGCCTCAATTTTATTGGCTTTAAAACCTAACATATAGAGGCTTTTATTGGCTTTGAACTCATGGGGAACATGTGTAAAAAGATTGTTTGAAAAAAAAGCAATTTTTAATTTTTTCAATTGTGCAATTTCTTTAGGAATAGCACTTAAGTGATTTGAACTAAGGTCTAAAATTTCTAAGCTCTCAGAGAGACTGAGTATCTCTAGTGGAAACTCTTTTAAGTTTTCACTTAATGTGAGTCTTTTGATTCCTTTTAACTCTCCACTGCGTAACTGCTCTAAAGTATGCATAATTGCCTTTTTTGAAATTATAACATAGGGTTTTATGTCACTTCTTTATCACTCATATATAAATATAAGTTAAAGTAATTTAAAAATAGCCAATTTGATATTTAATTTTTAATAAGTCTTGGTTACAATAGAGAATGTCACAAATAAAACAATACATAACAATACATATATTTTTACTGTTGACTTTTATTTTTAATGCTTGTGCTGCATTGACTGTTTCACTTGAGGGTGAGAAAAATATCAATGCAAATGAAGCATACTCATACCATGCAATTTTTAAAGACAATGAAAGTGTCATTGCTGATACCTACCATTGGAATGTTGTATCAGATGAACTCTCTTATCGTTTAAGCCATGATGATGAACATGATGTGATATTTAGAGCATTGGATACGGGTGCCTATACTTTAGCAGTACGCCTCTTTCATAATAATATTCTTTATAATTCAGAAATCAACATCTCTGTTCTTGGACCCATCATTGTCGCTGGACACAATGTCCCTCCTGCTCCAGATCCTATACTTAATAGTGACTCTTTAATCGGGATTGATAAAAATAGAGATGGTGTTCGTGATGATGTTGAGCGCGCTATCTATTTTCAAGACCTTAGACAGATTGAACGTGAGTTAATGATGCAAGAGGCACGACTGTTTCAGTCTATTTTAGTAGATAAAGAGTTAAACAGAAGACCAAGGGTTTCACTTTTAGACAGAAGTGATAAGGTAATGGGATGTACTTTTTATCTCTACCTTGAACACAATATGCGTTTTGGAAGAAACAGTGCCTATCTTGAAGAGATTACTTTTAATACGGATGCGAGACGTTTGAGCTACTCTAAACATAAGGCTATTTTAAATAATAATAAGCAGCAGCTAAAACGTCAAAATAATACAGCCATTTCGTGTGAGTTTAATATTGCCAGAGCGCGTAAGGCAGATAGATGAGCGCTTAAGGGATATAAACCTTATCCAACATCTCTTGATACTCGTTTTTTGCATCTGAATCGAGAGTGATTCCGCCACCACTTTTATAGACCAGCGCGCCAGAGTTGTTTTCTATAAAGCGAATCATAACGGCACTGTCAAAATTTTTCCCATCAAAAACACCAAAGACACCACTAAAATAAGCTCTTTCATACTCTTCTATCTCTTTTATCAGTTCAACGGTTCTTTTTTTAGGTGTACCACTGATACTACCAACGGGAAGCAATTTTTGTAAGATCTCTTCTAAGTTTTCTATCCAATTTTCATCAAGCGTAGCACTGATATGTGAACTGACTTGTAACAGCTCTTTATCACCTGCTTTAATCTTCTCGACGTAACGAAACTTCTCTACTTTGATATTACGTCCGACTATCCCTAAATCATTACGTAAAAGGTCTACAATCATGACATGTTCGGCAATCTCTTTACTGTCTTGGAGTATCTTCTCTTTTGCATCTGGAAGAGATGCGTCAATAGTGCCCTTCATCGGAAAGGTTGATATGGTGTTGTTGGCGATAGTAATAAAACGCTCAGGTGAGAAGCAGATAAATTCATCTTTATAGCGGAGTTTAAAAGGGGCGTTGGCTACTTTAAATATCTCTTTTAGACTCAGTGCGCTAGTAATAGGCGTCTCTTGAGTAAAGTTAAGAAGATAGGTGTGTCCCTCCTTAATCTTATCTATAATATGTTTGAATTTTTTGTGATACTCTTCAAAGTCGATGGGGAAAAGTGAAAGTTTATAGGGATGTTTTTTGTAGACATGGGTATCAAAAGAGAACTCAATATCCTCTTTTTCTAACTCATCAAGTTTATAAACATGAATCTTTGACGCATCAAAATTGCTGATAAAGAGAAAAGGAGTTCGCTCTTTTGACAGCGCGCTGAGTTTGGAGTAGGGCATTAATGCGCTATGAGTCTTTTAAGTATTGCCATACGGATATTCACCCCATTGCTGACTTGATCTAAGACCTTACATCGTGGATCATCTAAAAGGGCATCGTCTATATCTATATTTCTATGAACGGGGCCAGGGTGCAAGATGATAATATCTCTATCCCCAACAAGCTTTTTAGTGATACAAAAGTCACTGGCATAATCTTTTAGTGAGGCATAGTTTTGTGTAGAGTGACGCTCTGTTTGTGTACGTAGACTCATGATCACATCGACCTTATCTACAATCTCTTCGAGTTTGTGTGTTGTCTTGAGTGTGGTGTGTGGTAAAAACTGAGGAGGAGCGACTAAGGTAATATCAAAACCAAAGCGATGAAGCAGTTCGATGTTAGAGTTTGCCACGCGTGAGTTTTTAATATCTCCTACAATAGCAATTCTTTTTCCCTCTAATGCTTGTCCTTGAAAATGTTCTCTAATAGTATAGAGATCAAGTAGTGCTTGTGTTGGATGGGCATGCGCACCATCACCTGCATTGATGATAGACGCTTTGGTATGTTTAGAGAGTATCTTCGGAACCCCTGCGTTTTGATGGCGTACGATAATGGCGTCGGGACCCATTGCATCAAGGTTCATGGCCGTATCAACAAGAGTTTCACCTTTTTTAGTTGAACTTTTCGCCACATCAAGGTGAACTACTTGCGCACCAAGACGTTTGATGGCTATCTCAAATGAACTTTTGGTTCGTGTGGAGTTTTCAAAAAATAGAGTGATGATAAGTTTATCTTTTAAGGTAGTGAAAAATTTTTTACTACCAAATGATTTGGCATCGTCTAAGAGGGCTAATATTTCTTCTTTTGTAAAGTCATCAGTACGGATGAGGTGAGACATGTGCAAATCCTAAAATATTTTTTAGGATTATAGCTAATTACTTCTTAGTAAATTTGAGAATATCTGTATGTGGTCGTTGAATCCATAGTTGCGTAGTAGAGATTTTTTTGATCTTATAGCTTTGTGTTAAAGAGGCATGTCTGGTATGCGGATTTTTCCCTTTTTTACTTTGGGTGACAGAGACGATAGCGAGTGTGAAATTGCTGTTTTTAGCATTGTATGTGCCTGTTGAATCAAAAAGATAATACCCATCATCAGTACTCATAGAAAATGTATTGCCTTTTAGTTTCAGTGTATAGGTCTCTTTTTTAGTTTGTGCACTCCATAGTCCATTAAGGTTTTTACTTGTTCTTAGGTTGGCATTGGCCTTTTTCTTTTTATCTTTTGCCTTGTTCGCATTTTTCTTTTTCTCTTGAGTTTGAGTTTTTTTAAGCTGTTTATCGTACTTTGCCATTTTATTACGCAGTTTTTTATTGGTTTTAAATACTTCATGATTTGAACGTTTAAAATAGCGATAAGTTTGAGGCATCTTTTTATCAATAATATAGTTCATTTTTTTAACAATAAGTTTTTCTAGTTTGAGCTCTTCTTTGATTAATGTGCGAAGATCTTTAACATATTTTGCACGCCGTTGTGCAATATCAGATGATTTTTTATTTTTATCACACCAAAAACCCTCTTTTTTTGTCTTATATGTTTTATTAATAAATGAGAGAAATTGAGGATTTTCTTGTTTAAATATTTTTGCTTTTGATAGATGAGTGAGGGAGGGAAGTGTTTTGTATAGAGGTGTTCCCATGGCACTGTATGTCCTTGGATACGCCGCAAAGAGATTTGCCAAGATAAAAATAAGTAATAGTAATGCTTTCAAAAAATATCCTTTAAGAACATTCTAGCACAGCTTTTATATTTTTGAAGATGAGATATCTCAATTTAGAGAGACTGCTTAATAATTAAACAGTTTAGATGCTTATTATATTCACATATAGACTATAATTTCATCAATTACTAAATATAGGACTTTTAAATGCAAGCACTTCAAACCGCTTTTGACTTAAGAAATAAAAAACAGAATAAAATTGAAAAAGTAAAAATTTTAAAGACCCCAAAAGAGGCGCTTGAATCTTTAGAAAAATATGCGGTTGAGGGATATGATTCGATTCCAGATGAAGATAAAAATTATTTTTTAAAGTGTTTTGGTATTTATGATAAGGACAGTCTAACGCCCAAACAATTTATGATGCGTGTGCGAGTTCCTGGTGGGCAATTGAACCAAGATCAAGCACTGGTTTTAGGACATTGTGCAAGAGAATATGGAAATGACTACCTTGATATTACAACACGTATGCAGGTTGAACTGCGATATTTAGATATTGAAAATATTCCAACTATTATTGAAAAATTACATAGTGTTGGGATAACTGCCTATCAAACAGGGGTGGATAATTTTAGAAATATTTTAAATGATCCTTTAGATGATTTAGGATTTGACAATATCTTACCATCGCAGCCATTACTACTTAAATTACAAGAGAAGTTTCTTTTTAATCATGATTGGATTTCAGTTCTTCCACGAAAATTCAATACCTCTATTACAGGCTCGATGTCAAATCGTTCAAATGCTTTTGGACAAGATTGCTGTTTTGTTCTCGCTCAAAAAAATGGGATGTATGGATATAACCTTTTTCTTGGTGGAAAAGTAGGAAAAATTGCGCAAAATGCCAACCTATTTTGTAAAGATGAAAATGAAGTAGAAAAGCTTTATGCGTCACTGATCATACTTTTTAGAGATTTTGGTTTTAGAGATAACCGTAATAAAAATAGATTACACTTTTTAATCGAAGCCGTAGGGATGAACGCACTGACCAGCGCGCTACGTGAACACTCAGGTATCAATTTCGCTACAGCAGGTGAGACAATGACAAAACTTGACTTTACTGATCCTGATCAAGGTAAGGTGATGCTTCGTGATAGAAGTTTTGCGATGCATGTGGTTGTACCCTCTGGTGTATTTAAAGGTTCTGATCTTCTTGACGCAGCTAAGGCTTCTGCAAAATATGGAAATGGTGAGCTTCGTTTTAGTGTTGAGCAGAGTCTTTATATCATGGGTGTCAAAAGTGAAAACCTAGACGCCATTTTGGAAGAAAATATTTTTCAAAACTATAAAAATTTACACTCGATTTATCATAATCACCTAATTGCTTGTGCGGGAACGGAACACTGTACCTATGGTGTAATTCCTAATAAGCCTGATGCTATTAATATGGCAGATTATTTAGAAAAAACTGTACCGATGGAAGATGGCCGTCTACGTATGTACTGGTCAGCATGTGTAAAAGGTTGTGGAATTCATGGAATGGGTGATATTGGCTTTGAAGGCTGTAAGGCTAAAGTAGATGGTGTTAATGGTTATGGGGTACATATCTCATTAGGTGGAAAGCTTACCTCTTATGGGGTTGAGGGTTACAGTGTTGTTAAAGGTGCCCCATTGCAGGTTGCCCACCTATATGTGGAGACCTTAGCGAGAGAATATAAAAAACATAGAGAGCTTGAAGAGAGTTTTGAAGACTTTCATGATCGTATCTTACATCAGTACTCTCACGCAGCTATCGGTTTTATTATGATGTTACAAGCCTATTTAAGAGATAAAAATATTGATTTGGATATTGGTTTTGAGAAGCGGGTAAAGAGTGGAAAAATTGAACATTTTGAGATCTTTGACTTGGGTAGAAAGATGTATTATAAATTAACGGGTAATGAAGCTTATTCAAGTGTTGAGATGTTTAGACCACTGGGCAGTGTGGCTCTTGATCCATTAAGTAAAACACATCCTGACGTTGATGGACAACTCTCAGAGATTATTCATAAGATGATTAATCCAAAAGAGACACAGCGCGCTGAAGCTTTTTCAGAGTTACAAGACTCTATACTTCTATATAATTTAAAATAACACAAGGATAGAGTATGCAAGACTTTACACCATTTTTAGAATCCACTGAGGTGGTTGACTTTAAAAACAGTGAGATACAAAGGCTTGCACAATCCTTGTGTTCTGAGAGCATTTCAAAAGAGCAAATCGCTAAAAACTGTTTTAATTATGTTCGCGATGAGATAGAACATACGGGTGATTTTAATCGAGAGTTTACTACCTGTAATGCCAGTGATGTTTTAAATCAAAAAACAGGCTGGTGCTACGCCAAAAGTCATCTTCTTTGTGCCCTCCTGCGCGCCAATAATATTCCCTGTGGATTTTCCTACCAAAGACTCAGTATCGACGACACTGGCGCGCCATACTCTCTGCATGGACTCAACGCACTCTACTTAGAACCATACGGTTGGTTTAAAATCGATGCAAGGGGAAATAAAGAGGGGATGTTCACCGAGTTCATAGCAGGAGTAGACGCCTACGCCTTTAAACTCAACCCTGATTACGAGGAGTACAACATCGAGGAGGTTTTAAGCGCACCACATAAAAAAGTACTCAGCGCGCTGAGAACGTATAAAACTACGGTAGAGATGAGAGAGAATTTTCCGGATGATTAGGTTTGATTAACGGATATCAAAATATTCATAGTTTTGATTATTAGGGTTTAGTTTATAGGTAAATAGTAGACTAAATTTCAATTTTAAAAGGATACCTTAGCATGAGGTAATAAAATTCACCTTGAGTAAATATTCTATTAATATACTTGCTAAATACATGGGGAGAAATAGAGAATGGTTATAAATTCAGAAAAAAAATATTCATCAATAGAATTACAAATCGAGGAAGAATTTGTATATATTTCAGATTATATATGGAAAAATAATCGTTTAATATTGGAAGAAAAAAAACGCGAAGAAAAAATGTATAACATGTGTGAAAAATCTTCAAGTGCTGATATGGATATTGCAAACCTCAGATGGGAGCATGAATCATTTAAAATAAATAAAGTTTTCCCTTATCTTACAAATATTAGTAATTTATTTACACTCATTTCAATTCTTGAACATAATCTATTTAAACTTGCGAGTGAAATAGAAAAAAGAGATAACTCGTTACTAATTAAAGATATTAGAAAAACAGGATTAAATAAGTTTTTTGATTACTTTAGAAAAAAAGGTATAAGCTTAGAGAAAGTAAGTTTATTTCAACAAATTCAGGCATCTATAAAAATTAGAAACTGTTTTTTTCATGCAAGTGGTGTAATATCGCAGTCTAAAGATGACGTTGAATTAAAGAATATAGTGAAAAATAAACTTTACTTTAACAAGAAGTACAAAGACAATCCAAGAATAAATACTGATAAGGAATGGATTATTTCAATAGTTGAATCAGATTTTGGTGAGCAATTGCAATTAACACATAACTATACATTTGTTTTGTCTTTATATATTAAAGATTTTTTAAAGGACTTATGTGTAGTTATAGGTGATAAATATGAGTAAAATCATAACAAGTATGAGGAAACTAATAGAGAATATATTTACAAAACCTCTTTAACCGCCTCAATAAACTTTTTAAAGTCATCTGTGAGCTCTAAATAATCAAATAGTTTTTTATCATCTATCTTTATATATTCATGAATAAGCATATTTCTTAGACCTATGGCTGAGATGAGGTCGTGAGAGAGTTGCTCATTTATATAGTCATATTTGTATAGTTTTTCTATACATTCTACATAAGTTTGAGAAGTTCCGAGATTGTATTTTGAAGCGATATGACATGAGATGTCTATGATAATCTGTATGGACTCAAAAAGACCATAGCGCATTGCCCAGTCATGAAAACCGATGCTTTTATTAGATTCTATTTCTACTCTTAGCTCTTGAAGTTTTACAATGTTCTCTTCAAGGTTTTTAACACGTTTAAGCATAGTTCCTCTTTGCAAAAGATTCATTATTGATACGCTCTTTTAAATCTTGAATATTTAAATCAATGAGTGGTTTATGCTCTAGATAAGAGAGTTGTGCCTGTGTTTTAAATGTGATGTAACTATCTTCATTTTTGATGTTGATAATGGTGTGATTGTCTAAGATATTAAACGCTAAAAGAGGATCGATATTTGGAAGATTGTATAAAGAGAGGGTATCTACTTTTTTATTGAGTAGACTCTCCAGCATGGCATTGTCATAACCAAGCCTTTTAAGAGGTAAATCTTTTTTATACAAAGCGATATCTACGTCACTTAAAGGAGTGTCGCTGTGATTTGAAAAGGAGCCAAAGAGAAGAACAAAGTCATAATCTTTATCACTAAAATATTTTTTTAATTTTTCTATCATGAAAATATTATATCTTAGTTTTTATCATAATGTAATTATCCTCACAGAGTAGAGATTAATTTTTAGATATCATTCTAAAAAAATAGGAAATAGCAATGATTAAAGTATTAAGTTTAGCAGTAACACTTTTTGTAAGCAGCGCGCTGGCGCAAAATAGTATGATTGAAGTGAAGTCTTCAAAAAGTGTGGATGAGTGTGTAAATACAATTGTTAAAATTATTGATAGTAAAAAAGCCTTGGGTCTTTTTACGGTGATTGATCATAAAAAAAATGCGATTCAAGTGGGATTAAATTTACCTGATACTAAATTGATTGTTTTTGGAAACCCAAGAGCTGGTACCCTGTTGATGCAATCAGATTCTGCCATCGCTTATGAGTTGCCACTTAAGATATTGGTACGACAAACGGATACCAAGGAGATAACGGTGTCTTATAAAGATCCTGCGTATTATCCTAAAAATTATAAACTGGAAAGCTCAAAAATACCTTCAAAGATGACAGGGTTACTCAACAAACTGGCCTCTTCTTGTAAATAAACACTCTTAATTTTAAAGTTAACTCTAAATTTGTGTAGTTTTGGGTTAACTTTTATCTAACAGCACTTTTAAAGCTTTCTTTAAGTATAATTGCGTGATTTTTATAAAGGGTGCCAAGATGAAAAAACAACGTGTATTAGTAAAATTCTCAGGTGAAGCTTTAGCAGGCGAGTCTGGTTATGGGATTGACACCAAGATATTAAAGTTTATAGCGAACGAGATTAAAACGCTTATAGACAACGGCATTGAAGTGGCTATCGTTATCGGTGGTGGAAATATCATTCGTGGTGTAACCGCTGCTGAAGATGGTATCATCAGACGTACTTCAGGTGACTACATGGGCATGCTTGCAACAGTTATCAATGGGGTAGCTGTTCAAGAAGCTTGTGAACATGCTGGTTTAGAAGTACGTATGCAAACAGCGATTAAAATGGAACAGATAGCTGAACCATACATTAATCGTAAGGCAGTCCGTCATCTTGAAAAAGGCCGTGTTGTTATTTTTGCAGCAGGAACTGGTAACCCATTTTTTACAACAGATACAGCTGCAACTTTACGTGCAGTAGAAGTTGGAGCGGAAGTCATCATCAAAGCAACTAAGGTTGATGGTGTTTATGATAAAGACCCACATAAATTTGATGATGCTATAAAACTAAATACTATCTCTTATGATAGAGCATTAACTGAACATATTAATGTTATGGATGATACATCAATTGCTTTAGCAAAAGAGAATTCATTACCAATCATCGTTTGTGATATGTTTGTTGAAAACAATCTTCTTGAAATTATTAATGGTGACCACAGTAAGTGTTCAATCGTTAAATAGTCAAATAAAAAATAATAGAATTAAGCCAAAAGGAAAAAAATGAGAACTGAAGAATTAACTGCAAAAGCACTTGGACGCGGAATTGATAGATATGAGTTAGCAATCGCTGTAGCAAAACGCTCTGTTGAACTAGATAATGGTAAACCAAGTAAGTTAAACGTTGATATTAGAACAAAGAAAAGTGCTGATATTGCACTTCTTGAACTTGCAGAGGGCTTGATTACTATTAAGGGTTTTGTTCCTATAGAGAAATAATTACACTTCTTTAAATTAAAAGGCCTTCTTTGACTCAATTAGACATTAACAAGATTAAAAATATTAATGGGGTTGAAGAAGCCACTTCTTACCTCTTCGAATTTATACCTCAATCAGAAAAATTAACACTCGCACTTGAATTTGCAAGCATCGCACACTCTTTACAGTTCCGTCGTAGTGGTGAGCCTTATATTGTACACCCTATTTTAGTGGCTACAATTGTTGCCTCTTTAACAGGTGATATGGCTATGGTTATTGCGGCACTTTTACATGATGTTGTGGAAGACACTGAAATTAGTATTGAAGTTATAGAACAAAATTATGGAAAAGATGTTGCGCACCTCGTAGAAGGTTTGACAAAAATCGACAATATTCGTGATGCAGAACTCATTCCATCAAACTCAGATGAGAAATTGATTATCAGCGCGCTGACATTTAGAAAGATGCTTTTAGCATCGATTGAAGATGTTCGTGTCTTGGTGGTTAAACTATGTGATAGATTACATAATATGATGACGCTTGATGCCTTAAGACCTGATAAACAGCATCGTATTGCAGAAGAGACCTTGGTTGTTTATGCGCCAATCGCACACCGTTTAGGTATCTCTTTTTTAAAAAATTTACTTGAAGATTTTAGTTTTCAGTACCTTTTCCCACATGAAAAAGAGAAAATAGATCTCTACTTAGAAGAGAACTATCATGCGACAGAGTTAAAGCTTAACTCTATTTTGCAAAAGATTAATAAACTATTTTTACTTAACGGCTTTAGTGAAGATGAATTTGAAATCATCTCTAGAGTTAAACACCGTTACTCGATTTATTTGAAAATGCAAAGAAAAGGGATTAGTATTGATGAAATACTTGACCTTTTAGCACTTCGAATTATAGTTAAAAATCCTATTGATGCCTACAGAGCATTAGGCTTGGTTCATCTAAATTATCAACCATTAAGCTCACGTTTTAAGGATTACATTGCTATTCCTAAGGACAATGGATATCAGACGCTTCATACCAGTGTTTTTGATGAGACAGCTATATTTGAAGTACAAATTCGTACAGAAGAGATGCATCAGACTGCTGAGTTGGGTGTTGCAGCGCATTGGAAATATAAAAGTGGTGGAAGTGATAATGTTAACCTTGATTGGTTACATAACTTACAGTTTCAAAATGAGTCTGTTGAAGATTTTTATGAGTTAATTAAAAATGATCTTTATAGTGAAGATATCAGTGTCTTCTCTCCACGGGGTAAGGCATATACTCTGCCACGTGGCGCGCTGGCACTTGATTTTGCTTACGCAGTACATTCAGAAGTGGGTGACTGTGCGCAAGGTTGTTTAATCAACAAAGAAAAAGCCAGTCTTTTAAGCGAACTTCAAAATGGAGATATTGTCAAAATAGATGTGTCACATAGTGAAATAACGCGCTGTTCATGGATTGATTCAGTTAAAACTTCACGAGCAAAATCACATATGAAGATGACTTGTAATAACCGTATTAATGCTATTGACAGTGAAAGTGCGGTAAATATTCTTGCGACTATTATGGGATTTAAATCCAGTGACGTTGAACAGTGGTTGATAGAGCAAAACTGTGATGAATTCTCTTACTCTGCAGCACGTGATGTTGATCGTCTTCGTGAAATGGTCTCTAAGTATCTCGAAAGTGTTCGTGGGCATAGTCGCTTTCCAGAGTTTTTTACGCGCAATAGATTTAAGCTTAAAGAATACAGTTTTAATTCACTTGAAGTATATTCCAATCAAAAAATAAATGATATGGTTTTTGATTACTGTTGTCACCCTAAAAAAGGGGATGAAGTTGTGGCTTTTTTAGAAAATGGCAAGGCACATGTCCATCATAAAATGTGTCAAAATGCTTCTAAAATGATGGAACAACATCGTGATATGCTTTTTGTCAATTGGAAAAGACAGAACAGCTATCATTATCATATTATAATTAGTATGCATAATGCGAAAGGTGCTTTGGCAGAAATCTTGACACATTTAGCGAAACATGGTTTAGATATTATGACCATAGAACTTGGTAAAGAGAAGGCTGAACATGTCAAATACTGTGAGATAGAATTCCAGAGTTCAGAAGCAGATATTAACCAACTGCGCGGTAGAATCGAAAACAAAACTAAAATCATCTCATTTATTAGAACAGATGATGCTTATAGATAAAATTGAATATAGAGGACAAAGATGTTAGAAGAAGCTTTACAAGAGATATCACGCGGTAGTAGTGAGATTATTGATAATGAAAGAGTTGAAAAACTGGTTAAGAGATTTTTAGAAACAGGTGAAACTTATACAGTTAAAGCGGGTTTTGATCCCACCGCTCCTGACCTACATTTAGGACATACGGTACTGTTACAAAAACTGGCAGCTTTTCAAAAATTTGGGGGACGTATTCAGTTCCTCATCGGTGATTTTACAGCACAAATCGGAGATCCAACAGGTAAAAGTGAGACCAGAAAACAACTGACACCTGAAAAAATTAAAGAAAATTCAGTGAGTTATACTGAGCAAGTATTTAAGATTTTAGATAGAGAAAAAACTGAGGTCGTTTTTAATTCAGAATGGATAAATCCCCTTGGAGCGGTAGGTATGCTGGAATTAACTACACAGTATAATGTAGCGCGTATGCTTGAGCGTGATGACTTTGAGAAACGATACAAAGGTGGTGTTCCTATCTCTGTCTCAGAGTTTATCTATCCACTTCTTCAAGGTTATGATAGTGTGTTTTTAAAAAGTGATATAGAGATTGGTGGAACAGATCAAAAGTTCAACCTATTAATGGGCCGTCATCTTCAGCGCGCTTATGAAGTTGGTAAAGAACAAGCGGTCTTAATGATGCCAATTTTAGAAGGTCTTGATGGTGTTCAGAAGATGTCTAAGAGTCTAAACAATTATATTGGGGTCAATGATGAAGCCAATGATATGTTTGGTAAAATCCTTAGTATCTCTGATGATTTGATGTGGAGATATTATGAGCTTTTAAGTTCAAAATCACTCACCGAAATTGCTGAAATTAAAGCAGGCGTGGATAATTCTAGCCTACATCCGAAAAAAGTGAAAGAATCTTTAGCACTTGAAATAGTTGAGCGTTTTCATTCGAAAGAGCTCGCAGATGGAGCGAAGATCGAGTTTGAAAAAGTTCACGCTAAAAGTCAGATTCCAACAGATATTGCCGAGTTTGAACTTGAGGGTCCAATTTGGATAGCAAAAGCGTTACAAGAGTGTAAAATTTCACCATCAACTTCTCAATCTCGCAGAGATATTAAGCAAGGTGCTGTTAAAATAGACCAAATCAAAGTAGAAGATGAGCAACTCCAGTTAGAAACTGGTGAGTATATTCTACAAGTTGGAAAAAGAAAATTTGCAAAAGCAAAGGTAAAATAATGAATTTTGAAGCACTTAAAATTGGAAAATACACTATCCCTAAGCCTATCGTTCAAGGTGGTATGGGTGTTGGTATCTCTTGGTCAGGTTTAGCAGGAAATGTATCTAAACAAGGTGGATTAGGTGTTTTAAGTTCAGTAGGTACAGGGTATTATAAAAACAAAGAGCTAACTGGAAAGTTGGTTTCAGGTCGTCCACTTGATGCAGCAAACTTTTATTCTAAAGATGCTTTTGTTCAAATGGTAAAAGATGCTCGTGACATTTGTGGTGATGCTCCAATCGCAGCTAATGTTCTTTATGCAAGCGTTGATTATGGACGTATAGTTAAAGATGCTTGTGAAGCAGGTGTAAATATCATTATCACAGGTGCGGGCCTTCCAACTAATATGCCTGAGTTTACAGAAGGTTATCCTGAGGTTGCTCTAGTGCCTATTATCTCTTCAGCAAAAGCACTTAAAATTATCTGTAAAAGATGGCAAAAACGTTATAACAGATTGCCAGACGCCGTTATTTTAGAAGGTCCTAAAAGTGGTGGTCATCAAGGTTTTACCTATGAGCAATGTACGATGCCAGAAAATCAGCTAGAAGTTCTAGTGGAGCCAGTTGTAGCAGAGGCTGCAAATTGGGGTGGAATTCCTGTTATCGCTGCTGGTGGTATTTGGGATAAAAATGACATCGAAGAGATGATGGGGTTAGGTGCACAAGGTGTTCAGATGGGTACACGTTTTATCGGTACACATGAATGTGACGCACATGCTAATTTCAAAAAAGTAATCATTGAGTGTAAAGAAGAAGATATTGAATTGATGGGATCCCCTGTTGGATATCCAGCGCGTGGTGTTCGTACAAACCTTACAGGTCTTATTGACACACGTACAGGTCCAGATATCAAATGTATCTCAAATTGTGTTGCCCCTTGTAATCGTGGGGTTGAAGCAAAAGAAGTTGGTTTTTGTATCGCTGATCGTTTAAGTGATGCCTATCTTGGAAATGAAGAGTTGGGTCTTTTCTTTACGGGAACAAATGGATATAGAGTAAAAGAACTTATCTCTGTTGAAGAACTAATGAACAAACTTACACAGGGCGAATAAGCGTAAATGCTTCGCCTCTGGCTCTTTTTAACCCTTCTCTTTTTATCCTTACATGCGATAACTAATCAAGAGATACTACAGCGCGCTGATGTGTCTGCTAAAAGTAACTCTAAGAGTGATAATTCTCGTGCCTACAATGATTACAAAAATCTTTATCTCCGCTCTATTATGAAAAATAACGAAGTTCTTAAAGTATCATCATTACGTGGAATTGTAAAAATGGGTAAGCGTTTACACATCGATGTAGCACGATATGAGAGTGAGTTAAAAACGCTGGATAAAAAGAAAGTTGAGAAAAAAAAGACAAATGTAATAAAACCTAAAAAAGTACCACCTAAAAAAAAGACTAACGCATCAAAGTCTAATAAAAAAGTACAGATAAAATCTTTACATAAGTTAAAATCATTACGTTGGAAAGATGGGCGTATTGTTCTTAAGTTTGATAAAAATTTAAAACAACATCATGTAAATTATTTTAAACTCTATGATAAAAAGAAAAAACGTTATCGCTACATTTTTGATATAAAACCCTCTATGATCACTTCAAGACAAACTTTAAAACATAAAGATCTTAAACGAATATCTTTGGCGCAGTATAAACCTGACACTTTACGTCTAGTGATAGAAAATGATAAAAAAATTAAAGTAAACTTTAAAAGAGATCATGAACTTTTAGTCATTAATTTAGGTCTGAGTAATGTTCAGTCACCAAGGTCTGTATCAAACAAGCCGCTTAGAAATGATAAACGTATTATTGTTATCGATCCAGGTCATGGGGGAAAAGATCCCGGGGCTGTTGGATATAAAAAATACAGAGAAAAAATAGTGGTGATGCAAGTGGCTGCTAAACTTACTAAGATTCTTAAGCGCGCTGGGCACACAGTTTATTTGACACGATCTTCAGATAAATTTATAAAACTTAAAAATAGAACAAAATTGGCCAATAATAAAAATGCAGATATCTTTGTCTCTATTCATGCCAATGCTGTGCCAAAGCGAAATGCAAAAAAAGCGCATGGAATAGAGACATACTTTCTCTCTCCTGCGCGTTCAAAACGTTCTCAAAATGCTGCGGCTAAAGAGAACTCTGCGGATTTAAGTGCGATGAATACCTATGGAAAACAGAGTTTTCTAAACTTTTTAAGTCGAGAGAAAATATTGGCTTCTAATAAGTTGGCTATTGACCTTCAACAAGGAATGCTTTCCAAGGTGAAGAAACAATATAAAATCAAAGATGGTGGAGTTAGACCAGGACCATTTTGGGTTCTAGTTGGTGCCCAAATGCCAGCAGTATTGGTTGAAATTGGATTTATAAGTCATCCAACAGAAGCAAAAAAAATGGTTAATAGAAAGTACCAAGACCAGTTGGCTCAAGGTCTTGCGGAGGGAATAGAACGATATTTTCGAAAGAATTAAAGCCCTTAGGCTTTGAATTCTAACTTACCTGCTACAGACTCACATCTGTCAATTAAAGATTGAATCTGTTTCTTCACTAAAGAGTATCTAAACTGCTCTTTAAAGCCTTGAATACGACCTCCTGATGCATTAGGATGTCCTCCACCTTTTGCCCACTCACCAGCGATAATAGATACATCTACCTTATTATTTGCGCGCAGACTCATCGTTCCTCTAGGACTGATATCTACAATAAAGTCATAATCATCATCATACTTGGTTAAAAAGCCATTTCCAATGATTGAAGTATTTCCAATTCCGTACGATAAAAATCCTCTATACCCTTTATAGTATATGGTCATATCAGAACGTTTCTCACCAAAAAGTTTGACGATGAAAGCAGTTGCTAGATTATCTAAGGTATTATCAGCATCAACTCTATAGTACTCTTTTTTCATTTTATGAATTTTTTCATCAAGTAAAATTGGAGCATTTGCTTCATTAACCATCATGGCTGCTTGTTCAAGTAGAGTGAGTTTGTATTTTCTATCTTGTGTTGAAAAAACGACACGACTAAGTTCACGTGTTTCAGTGACAAGACGCATACAGACCTTACCATACTCAAAGTTTTCAACTTCATCTTGATGCCAAAGATCCACAGCATTTACAACATCAACAAACTTAGCCAACCAAGTAGAGTCCTCTAGCTCAAAATGCTCTTTAGCATACTCATACACTATTTTAGTTGCACAGCGTGCTGTATCTAGATAATACCATTCATACTTGTCTGCAGATACTTGTCCACTTCCATGATGATCAAGGAGCTTGATTTTAACACTACGTGCGCCTTGATTTAAGCTCTCCACATCTCTGTTTAACATTCTTGACTCATCAGGTGTAAGATTCAAGTCTGAGATTAGGATGAGAGCATCTTCTTTAGTCGCTTTAATTGCTTCTAAAATTTCATCAATTCGTGCAGGAACTTCGGCTCCATAGTTGGCATTAAAGCTTGTGATCTCATAGGGAGTGTACTGCATAACAAGTTGGCATGAATAGCCATCTAGGTCGATGTGTGATAGGTGATAGATATGTGGTTTCAAAAATATTTCCTTTTGTATTTAATTTATGATTGTAAAGTAATAGAACCCATGACTTCAAATTTTGCATTAGAGTCAATTTCTGCATGAGAAAGAGTGATGACATCTAGGCTAAATCGTTCATAGATCTCTGCCAATGATTTTCTAAGTTGTGGATCAACGATAATAACAACAGGAGAGACATTACGTTGAAGTAACTCGGTTGCCTTTTCACTGGTGACTTGGATAAGTTGATTGATTTCTCCAACACTGAGCATCAGGTTCCTCACTCCATCACGCTCTTGGAGTTTTTCTAAGAGGCCTTGTTCACTTTGTGTATCAAAGGTAAGTAGTCGAATAACACCCTCTTCATTTTTATACATATTGGTGATGATACGTGAAAGTTTAGCGCGCACTTGTTCAGTAATTATATCTACATTCTTTGTATATTCTGCAACATCTGCAATGGTTTCAAAGATAGTAAGCATATCTTTAAGAGGAATGTTCTCTCGAAGTAGTGCTTTAAAAACACGCTGAATAAGTCCTACATTCGCTACCTTAAGTAGATCATCAACGATAACAGGAAAGTCATCACGTATTTTATCAATAAGTGTTTGTGTCTCTTGCCGTGTTAACAGATCTTCAGCGTACTTCTTCACCAACTCACTCATATGTGTTGAAATAACAGTTGCAGGATCAACAACAGTGTATCCATTCATGATGGCATCTTCTTTTAGCGCTGGATTAATCCATAATGCGTCAAGGCCAAAGGCAGGCTCTTTTGTCGGACTACCTTCTATATCTCCTGTAGCCATACCGGAGTCCATGGCTAAAAATTTATCTGGCTGAATATCGCCTCTGCCAATATCAACACCCTTAAGAAGGATTTCATAGTTGTCTGGTTGAAGGTGTAAGTTATCTCGAATACGTACTTGTGGCATTAAAAAACCGAAGTCACTGGCTATTTTACGGCGCATTGAGCGGATACGTTCTAAGAGATCGCCCCCTTGATTGGAATCGGCGAGTTTAATAAGTTGATAACCAAGGGTGAGTTCCAACATCTCTACTTTTAAGATATCATCCAGTGCACTCTCTTCTTCTTTAGCAATCTGTTCAGGTGATTTTTTAGGCGCAGCTGCTGGTACACTGGATGTTGGAGTAACTGGATTACCACTGGCATCAACCTTTGGTGCTGCTGCTTTTTTATCACTAACATCTTGTTTTACTTCTTGAAGTAGGGTGAATTCACCACGTTGATATTTATACAAAGCGTAACCAAGAGAGAGGAATATTAGACCAACAAAGCCCATCGAAAGAGTAGGTAGACCAGGGACCAAGCCAAAGATAATCATAATAAACCCGACAATAATCATGGTTTTAGCATTACCAATTAACTGATCAACTGTTCCATCAGCAAAACTTGATCCATCATCACTTGAACGCGTAATCATAATACCGGTGGCTGTTGACATTATCAGTGCTGGAATTTGAGAGACCAAACCATCACCAATGGTTAAAATAGTAAAAATAGAAGCACTTTGTGAAACAGTCATATCATGTTGAAAAACACCAATTAAAAATCCAGCGATGATATTAATTAGCGTAATGATAATTCCAGCAACGGCGTCACCTTTTACGAATTTAGAAGAACCATCCATTGCTCCATAAAAGTTAGCATCTTGTAAGATACTTGCACGACGCTCTTTGGCCTCTTTATCATCAATAAGTCCTGCATTTAAATCTGCATCAATGGCCATCTGTTTACCAGGCATTGCATCGAGAGTAAAACGCGCTGCAACTTCGGCAACTCTACCAGAACCTTTCGTAATAACCATAAAGTTAATTAAAACTAAGATGAGGAAAATAATAATACCAATAACCATATTTCCGCCAACAACAAAGTCACCAAAACTTGAGATGATAGAACTGACTGCGTCAGGCCCTTCATTCCCATGAGAGAGAATCATCCTTGTTGTAGCAATATTAAGTGAAAGTCTAAATAGGGTTACAATAAGTATAAGGGTAGGAAATGTGGTTAGATCAGTTGGTCTTGGTATATATAAAGAGATCAGAATGATTAAAATTGAGAGTGCTATTGAAATGGTAAGCATAAAGTCTAAGATCGCACCGGGTAAAGGAACAATAATAATTGCCAAAACTGCAATTACAAAAAATACAACACTAAGGTCTTTCGACTGTATTATAAGGTTGAGTAATCTTTTAACGGGATCAGTTATTGACTTGTTTTTTGACAAGACTATTCTTCTAGTAGATTTCTTAGGGTCAAACCATCTAAAAAGTTGTCAATTTTACCTTGAAGACGATTTAAAAATGGCCATAACCCACACGTAGATGCCTTGTCTGAAGGACAGTCACTTTGAGAAGTTGCACAGTCAAATACTTGTGGTGATTTGGCTTCTACCGCACAAAGAATACTTAGAATAGAATTGTCAAGGGTACTCTCTTTTAATGCAAATCCACCATTGACTCCTTTGAATGAGTCAATAATTTGTGCGCGCGCTAAGGCTTGAAGGATTTTAGCAAGAAAAGATCTTGATATATCAAGTTCACGTGAAAGCGTGTCCGTATCAAGTGGCTTGTCCGCTTTTGCAAGAACGATAAGAGATAAAAGAGCGTATTCACTAGCGCGTGTCATTAACATCTAAACTTCCTTACTTATTTAATATATTTTAAATTAGTAGACATTATATCCTAGAAAACTTAGTTATTTAAAAATATTCTGCTATAATTCCGACCACCAAAATAGTCAACAGATGTTGCTTTGGAATTTAATATACCAATCAGGAGGTCATTATGGCTTTAGATACGGCGAAAAAAGAAACAATAGTTAAAGAGTACGGTCGCAAAGAAGGCGATACAGGTTCATCAGAAGTTCAAATTGCATTACTTTCTACAAGAATTGCAGAGTTAACTGAGCATTTAAAAATGCATAAAAAAGATCATGCTTCACGTTTAGGTCTTTTAAAATTAGTTGGACAACGTCGTCGTTTGATGCGTTACCTTAAGCGTACTCAAAAAGAGTCTTACCTTAAGCTTATTGCTGCTTTAGAAATTCGTGATAACATCTAAATTTCTATCTCGATAGAGCGATTTATCGCTTTATCACATTTATTTGATACATTCCCTCTTTTAAAAAAAAACTCCGAATATTACTTCAAATTGTCTAAAATGTGATTATATTTAATTATCATAAATATTTATAATTTTATCCTTAATAGCGCCTGTTTATGGACTTTTTAGAATTTCATTTTGTAACACTACGTCTCACCACAACAATTAAATATGATATAAATAACTCAAAATGTTAATTTTAATTTACTTTTAGAGTAAAAGCGATATGCTTACCTCAGAAATAAATATTTTGAGAGGTTTTCAAGATGGCAAATCAAGAAGCAATTAAAGGACTAACATTCCTTGATGATGGAGAATGTTTGTATGATGATATTTACTTACTTTCTGAAACAGACGAAAAGGGTATCGTTACTTATGCAAGCGAATCGTTTTTAAGAGTAGCAGGTTGGAAGTTTGAAGATTTGATTGGACAACCGCATAATGTGGTCCGTCATCCAGATATGCCGCGTGCTGCATTTAAGTCTCTTTGGGATGATGCAGAAGGTAAAGGTTTCTGGACTGGTATTGTTAAAAATGCACGTAAGGGTGGCGGATTTTATTGGGTCTTTGCAACTGTATTACGCTCAGTTGATAAAAGTGGCGCTATTAAATACGTATCTATTCGTACCAAACCTTCACGTGAAGAGATAAAAGCTGCGCAAGAACTTTACGCAACATTAGATTAAGAAGAGAGGAAGATAGAGATGGCATTAGTTAAAAAAAGTGGAAATAGCGCAGTAGTATCGAACGGAGCTGGTGGTGGCGATAAGCGTCGTCAACGTACACTAGCAAAACAACAACAAATTTCAGAGAGTATCTCTGGTGTTGCAATAACTATTCTTGATAACGCTCAAGAGAGTGTAAGTGCAATTGAACAGCTTAAGTCTTCAATGGAACAGATTGCAACAGCAGCTGAAGAGAACAGTGGTGCAAGTGAACAAGCACTTAAAAATGTACGTGGAATTAATAGTAACATTAGTCGTATGACGACTACTATTAATACAGTAATTACTTCAACTCTGGCTGCTGGTGATAATATCATGAATGCAGTAGGTACAATTAATGACTCAGTAGATGGAATGATTGAAGCAGTTGTTGTCGCTGAATCATCATCAAAAAAATCAGAAGAGTTAAAAACATCGTCTGAAAACATTGGTGAAGCAGTTGGCTTTATTGCAAAAATTGCAGATCAAACAAATCTTTTAGCATTGAATGCAGCCATTGAAGCAAGTCGTGCTAAAGAGCATGGTAAAGGTTTTGCAGTTGTGGCTGATGAAACTAGAGCTTTAGCTGGTGAGAGTGAAAAAAATGCAGAATTTATATCTGAACTGGTCAATAAAATTCAAGAGAGTATTGATAAGATTATTAAAAGTATTGTTAATACAACAGGAATTATTGATGCGACTGGTAGTAGTGGTAAAGGGCTTAGCCTTAAAATGGAAGAGCTAACAAAAATTGCTGTATACACGGTTGAAGCTTCAAGAAGTATCAGCTCATATACTCAAGATTTAGGAACTATTTCTCAGCGTGTTAGTGATGGAAGTCAAGATATCGCTGCTGCTTCAACAGATATTGCACTCTCTGTTGAGAAGACACTAAATGGCATTGATGTCCAATCGAATGCATTGTCACAAACTGAAGATGATATTAAAGAACTTTCAAATCTATCTGAAGAGTTAAAATACTCAACAGATACTACAAAATCAGCAGAAGACATTGCCTCTTCAGCTGACGCTATTGGTGGCTCTATGGAAGACATCCAAAGTGCACTTGAAGAAGTTACAAATGCCTTAAATACTATTGAGTCATCTTCTCACACAACCAATCAAAGTGCTTTAAGTAACCAAGAATTAGTTGAAGGTGGCTTAGTTAATGCAAAAGATATTGATGCATTGATCGCAATTTCTCGTAAGAACTTTGATCTTCTAAAAACTTCATTTGGTGAAGTTCGAGCTTCGCTTATTCAAATTAAGGGTGACTTTACAGATTCTATTGCTGAGGGTAATCAAGCCAGTGGTGAGTTAGAGATTATTGTAAAAGAGACAAAAAGTGTTGATAAAACTGTTGGTAATATTTCAAATTCAATTATTCAATTAAATATGTTGGCAATTAGTGGTTCTATCGAAGCTGCACGTGCGGGTGATTTTGGTAAAGGCTTTGCTGTAGTTTCTGCTGATATTAGAAACTTGGCCAAAGATTCTGAGCAAAATACGGATAAAATCAACGACACTATTGAGTCAATGAATGCAGAAATCGTAACAGTTAACACAGACTGGTTAGATCTTCTTCATGGTCAAAATAATGGAAGTAAAAATATTGATTCATTGATTAATGATATTAATAAAATTACGGATATGTTGGTAGACCTTCTTGATAGATTTACAGGATTAAAAGCTATTAATGATCAAAATATTGAAGGCATTAATCAAGTACTTATTGGTATTAGTGAAATTCAAAAAGCAGTTGAACTCTCCGCTAGAAATGCTATGGAGTCAAGAAAAGCAAGTGAGTTGATTATTGATACTATTTCACATATTAGTGAGGGTGTTGAAGAGTTGGCTGTTATGGCTGATGAGTTACAACAAGGATAACACATGCAGATCGAAGAGGTACTAATCGTAATTAACAATAATGTCAAATATGGCATAGATACATCTGTGATCCAGCAGATATTACATGTACCTAATTTGACAGCAATTCCTTATGCTCCAAAATATACTAAAGGGCTATGCTCAATTAGTGGCTCTGTTATCAGTGCTGTAGATTTTAACCTTTTATTAAATGACAAATGCGTAGATTTGAAATCAGATCGTTCACGTGCTATTGTAATTAATAATGAAGGTACCTTGAGTGCATTGCTTGTCTCAGAAGTCATTAATTCTATTACATTAGACACTACGCTAATGGATCAAATAGACAGTGGTGACAGTGCTAATAAAGGTACTTATAAACATGCAGATGGTCTTATACAGATTTTAGATATATTTGAACTGTTTAATCTAATTGAAGCTGAAAAAATAGATTCAAAAGAGGTTTTAAATGGTGTGAATAGGGATAAGGTTAGTGAATCAAAAAATATTGATTTACAACGATATCTGGTTTTCTTAATGGGAGAAGAGCAGTTTGCATTAAAAGTGGATTACCTTCAAGAGATTATTGCTGTTCCTTATATGTTTACATATATTGCAGGTTCACAGAATTATGTCGAAGGTATGATCTCTCTACGTGATGAACTTTTAGTTGTTAATGATGTTCGATGTTATTATAACTATGCTGTTAGTAAAAGTGACAAAAATAAAATTTTAGTTGCAGAAATTAATAAGAAAAAACTGGGTTTAATTGTTGATGAAATTATAGATATAAAAGATTTTGAAAATTCTAGTATTGATGATATGCCAGCTAATTTTCAAGATGAAAAAGTTTCCGGTGTTATACATGATGGTGATCAGCTGATCTCTATTCTAGGTGAAAATATCTTAGTGAAAATGATGAAAGAAAATGATAGGTTTGCAGAAGACACACAACGAGAAACAGAGTTAAATGAAGAGAAAGATATAGAATTTGAAGTAGTTATTTTTAAGTTACACGATATTGAGTATGCACTAGATATAGATCATGTTGATGAAATCATTGATATGGCACATATTACTGCAGTAGTAGATACTCCTGATATAGTAGAAGGTTTAATTAATATTCGCGGTAAAATTGTTACTATGGCTTCCTTATTTAACTCATTAGGGTTAGAGACAAAAATGAATACGACTCAGAAAATATTAATTTGTGAAGTTGGTTCGAATAAGATTGGTTTTAATGTTGATCAGATTACCGATGTAATGGGTGTATATCGGAACGATATTAAAGCTGATAGTGAAGAAGATTCATATTTTTCAAATATATTACACTTAGACAGTGGCAATCGCCTAGTCTTGATGGTTGATATTGAAAAAGTGATGAGAATAGAGGAAACATTATGAGTAAAAAAGTACTAATAGTTGATGACTCCGCACTGGTAAGAAAACAGTTAAAAGAGTTGATTTCCACACTAGACTTTGAGATTTCAATTGCTAAAAATGGTAAAGAAGCTGTGGATATGGCAATAGCAGAACAATTTGATGTTATCACTATGGATGTTAATATGCCTGTAATGGATGGATTGACGGCAGTTAAAGAGATTATGGAAGCAAGACCAACAGCAATTTTGATGGTGAGTTCACTAACTTCTGCTGATGCAACGACAACGATGGATGCTTTAGACCTTGGTGCAATTGATTTTATAGCAAAGCCTGGTACGATGAATATTGGTAAAAATGAGAATAGTGAAGAAATTCTACAAAAAGTGACTTCATTAAGTCGTATTCCAAAAAGAAGATTACAACCTTCTACAAGACGTAGAACACCAGCACCAAGACGTGAACGTCCAGCGCGAACTGAACGAGACAATACACTTACTGTGAAGACGAGCTCTTTAGATGTTAAAAAAGTTGTACTGATAGGTTCCTCCACTGGTGGGCCAGGTTTGATTGAACAAATTTGTGCGGCACTTCCTGAATCTTATCCTTATCCAGTTTGTATAGTTCAGCATATGCCAGCACAGTTTACAGCTGCTTTTGCTACAAGATTAGACAGAGTTAGTGCCTTACAGGTTCAAGAAAGTTCTAATAATATGGAACTTTTACCGGGTAATATTTACGTGGCTAAAGGGGGGACACATTTACACTTTGCTAAAAAAGTCTCAGGAAAAATTGTTTTACGAGAAGATACAGGAAGAGAGAAACGATTTTTTATGCCAAGTGTCGATGAAATGGTATTCAGCGCACTGGATATTTTTGAACCACGTCAGATTATAGGTGCTATTTTAACGGGCATTGGTGATGATGGAGCAGCAGCCTTTGTTAAAGCTAAAAAAGGTGGTGCCTATACTTTAGGTGAAAGTGAAGAGAGTTGTACTGTTTATGGGATGCCTCGAGTAGCATTTGAAAATGGTGGAATTAGCGAGCAGTTACCATTTAATAAAATTTTAAAAACCCTAGCAACATTAAAATAAGGATAGACGATGGCATTAATTAAAAAGCATGTTGAACAAATTGAAGATGAATTTCCATCATTTTCTAGTTTGGATGAAGCTGTTGAATTTTTTAATAGTAATTGTGATTTTGATTGTCAATCACATGTTATTGATGAGATGCAATCTTTAGAAGGTTATGCAAAACAGTATGTTGAATTTTTAAAAGATCCCACTACCTCAAAAGAGATCTCTTCAAGAATGGCATCGACGCTCTCTAGTATGGATCCAAAATTAGCGCCTATTGAAGAGATTATGGAGTTGCTGAAACTCAATAATGCTTATACCCGTAATTTAGGTATTTCAATGTTACGTGACTTTGGTGACTCAATCAAATATTATATTGTTAAGTTTTTAATTGGAGATGATAGAGATCTCCGAATTTTTGCTATCAATGTCCTCGGAGATGTGACTTTTGCAGAATCTCGAGATATGCTCTTAGAACTTTTAGAGACGGAAGAAGATATTAATGTTGCTATGACGGCAGTAGATTACCTGGCAGAAATTGGTGAAATAGAAGATATTAAACTTTTGAAATCTCTTAAAGAACGTTTTGTTGATGATGCTTATGCCGCTTTTTCTATAGACAATTGTATAAAAATGATTGAAGGATAGTGATGAGCCGATTACTTTCTAAAGAAAATTTTATTAAAATTGGTGAGTATATTTATCGTAAAAGTGGTATCTATTTAGAAGAAGAGAAGCACTTTGATAAAATCTCGAAATATATTGATAAACGTGCGCAAGAGATTGAAGTAGACTCTTTTCGTAAGTACTTTTTTAAACTCCGTTTTGAAGATAAAGAAGGCAGTGAGTTTCAAGAATTAATGAATGCAATTACGGTTAATGAGACATATTTTTTTAGAGAAAAAAACCAGTTTGAAGTTTTAGTAAATAGTATATTGCCTGAGCTGCACGCATCTAAACCCGCTGGAGTGCCATTAAGGATTTTATCTTCTCCCTCATCAACAGGAGAAGAACCTTACTCAATTGTACTGCATATTGTAGAAGAAGGAAAGGTTGTTGAAGAGCGCGATATCGAAGTAGTTGGAATTGATATTGACTCGACAGTGATTAAAAAAGCACAAGCTGGTTTCTATAGTGATCGTTCTATTCATGCGATTCCAAAGGATATCTTACACAGATGGTTTGTGAAAAAACCTTTAGGGTATCAACTGGGTGAGGACCTCTTAGGTAGTGTTGATTTTAGTGTTCGTAATGTATTTGATAAAGCTGATATGCGAAAACTAGGTAAGTTTGATGTTATTTTTTCAAGAAATATGTTGATCTATTTTGATGATGCAAGTCGTAAAGAAGTGGCAATGACCTTCTATGACATGTTAAATCCAGGTGGCTATGTTCTTTTAGGACACGCTGAATATATGAGCCGTATTGTTTCGGTTTTTAAAGCCAAGAAAGTTGGCGACACATTAATTTATCAAAAATAAGGAAAAAATATGCCATTAGTAATATTCGTAGACGATAGTGAAACAGCATTAGCATCAACCAGAATGGTTACAAGCAGTATGCCAATCGAGGTTAAGCAGTATACAGAAGCACAAACAGCATTAGCAGAGATTCAAGCGGGAATGACGCCTGATTTAATCATCACTGATTTAAATATGCCTGTGATGAATGGTTTTGAGTTTTTAGCGGAAATTCGTAAACACCCAACTACTAAGAGAACACCAACATTGATGTTGACAACTGAAACAAAAGATGAGATGAAAGCACAAGGTAAAGCTTTGGGGCTAACTGGATGGATTGTTAAACCGTTTAATCCAGCACAGTTAAAACAAGCAATTACAAGAGTATTGCGTTTAAGTTAATGGAGTTACCTATGAAGTTTCTAAACTCAATTAATGATCTGTTGGATCATATTAAAAATGTTGAAAATGATACGATTGAACTTTCACGTGACTCATCTATCAAAATAGCATCTTTTATCGAGCGGAACAAATTAGAAGTAGATGATGATGTGGCGGAAGCCTTACAGTATCAAGATATTATCTCTCAACAGTTAAGTGCAACTATTGAAGCGATAGAGAGTGTTCAATCAAGTATTAATCTATTTGAACACTCGTCAAAGAATGATGAAGTGATAGCCATTGAAAGTATTGGTAAGTTACATAAAAAGTTAAATGATTCATTAGAAAAAGCAAAAGATAGAAGAAAAGCATTTTCAGGTAAGGTATTGGCTGAAGATGATGTAGAAGATGGAATAGAATTTTTTTAAAAGGTTGATGTTATGTCTGTAGTAATGGTAGTAGATGATTCGAAAACAGTAAGATCATATCACGGATCGATTTTAGGTCAACTTGGAATTGAAGTTGTAGAAGCTGAAAATGGTATGGAAGCGTTAGAACGCTCTTTAGATAATAAAATTGATCTTTACCTTGTAGATGTAAATATGCCGATTATGGATGGATACTCATTTGTTCAAGAACTAAGAAAGCAAAGTAATAACACGGATACTCCTGTTATTATGATTACTACACAAGCAAAAGATATTGATAAAGAAGAAGCTTATAAAATGGGTGCAAGTTTGTTTGAAACTAAGCCAATTAAACCAGACCAATTAAAAGCATATATACAGTTATTGATTAGAGATTAAGGGATTTAAAAATGGATGCATTATTAGAACAATTTTTACAAGAAGCACGAGAAAATCTGGCTTTTATTGATCAAAATATAGAAGATATCGGTGGCGATGATCCTGAACTGCTTAATTCAGTTTTTAGAGCAGCGCATACACTTAAAGGTGGATCGGGTATTGTTGGATTTGAATCTGTTAAAAATATTACGCATCACGCAGAAGATCTACTTGACATGTTGCGCGCTGGAAAAATAGATTTTGATCCTGCTATGGTTGAAGTTTTATATGATGCATTTGACGAAGTTTTAAATCTTGTTGAAGCGGCTGAAGAGAGTGAAGAAATTGTTGATGCAGATGAAGATCGTGTAAATGAAATTGTAGGCTTACTCAGTGCCCAAATGGGTAAAGGTGATGAAGTAGAAGTCTGGAGTGCACCATTTGATACAGGTGTTGATAGTAGCTATGTCATTAATATGCCAATGCCATATTTAAAAACTATGCAGCAAAATTTGGTCTATCAATTAGGCGAGATAAATCAAGATATTATCTCCGCACCACAACTGTATGCAGTTGTTTTTGATATTGATGAATCTTGTATGGTTTATGGGAATGATCCTATTTATACACTTTCCCTTTTAGGAGAAAAAGTACTACATATACATACTTGTATGGGAGAAACCTCTGCCAAGTCAGTTTTAAGTGGTCTTGATGATCCAGATGGTCTTCTGCTTGCTACTGAAATTACAGCATTTATTTATACTACTTATGAAGATATTTCAGATGTATTGTTTAATTTTTTAGATGAATTACAGTTTATTCCTCTTGATGTAGAAAAGCTTTTAAACATTACTGTAGGTGAAGAAAATCACCAACTTGATGTGCTAAAAGAGTTGAGTCAAAGTGCTGCGGCACATTTGAAAAGTACTGATATTGAATCTTTGAGTAATGAATTAGAAAAAACGATAGGTATGATAGGTTCAGATACTATTCAAGCTTCTCAACTACAACGTGTTTCTGATGTTATAAATGTAATGGACAGTAGTGATTATACTTTTTTACTAAAGTTATTTAATTCGCTCCCTCAAGGTATTGTGTTTTCTAAAATGGAAGAGGTAAGTTCGGTAGAAACAGAAGAAGAAACTTCATCTACAGTCATAGAAGTAGATGAACATATTCGTACAAGTATTGATGAAATATTACTTCAACAAAAAAGATCTTTAGAAATTAATGAGGATGAAAAAAATGTCACCCGAGTTGCTGCTATCTTAGAAAAAATAAGACCTTATTATAACTCTATGCCTAGTGCTTTGGACTCTAAAGAGAATATTGTTTCTTGGATAGCTTCTGTATTAAACGGGTCTGAAGAACTTAATGAAGTTGTTGAAATACCTAAGGCTGAAGTAGAAATTGAACCAAAAATTGAAGAAAAAGTTGTTGTGGAAAAAGTGACAGTGGCTCCTAAAATTAAGATAGAAACACCTGTTAAGAAAGTTGAAGTTATTTCAAAAGCAGCTGAAATACCAGATACTACAGTTGATGAAGTCGTTAAAGTTGAAGTTGTTAAAGATGCAAAAGAAACACCAAAGACAGCATCAAAAGAACCTGCGAAAAAGCCAGTGATTGGTAAAACAGTTAAAATTGAACAAGAGTCTATTGATAGTTTGATGAATATTATTGGTGAGTTGCTTGTTGCAAAAAATTCACTTCCATATCTTGCCGATACGGTGGCTGATATGAATACAGATATGATTAAACGCGCTATTATGGAAAAATATACTTTCATTAATCGTTTGTCTGAGCAACTACAAGATTTGATTATGGGTATGCGTATGTTACCTATCTCTTATGTGTTTGATCGATATCCTAAGTTAGTACGTGATATTTCTAAAAATATGGGAAAAAAAGTAAAACTTAATATGGAAGGTGGAGAGACAAAGCTTGATAAAAATATGATTGAGATGTTGGCTGACCCGATGATCCATATTATGAGGAATTCACTTGATCATGGTGTTGAGATGCCAGATGTAAGAGAACAAAAAGGAAAAAATGCTGAGGGTACTGTAAATTTACGTGCTTTTGCACAGTCTGATAAAATTATTATTGAAATAATAGATGATGGAGCAGGTATTAATGTTGATAAAGTTATCAATAAAGTTCTTGAAAAAGGATTATTGACACATGAACAAATTGACGCGATGGGTGATAATGAACGTGCTGAGTTAGTGCTTCTACCTGGCCTATCTACTGCGGATGAAATTACTGAATATAGTGGTCGTGGAGTAGGTATGGATGTTGTTAAAAAATCAATAGAAGGTTTTGGTGGTAAAATAAGTATCACTACCAAGGCGAACCAAGGTACTGTTATTACACTTGCTATCCCTGTTTCTCTTGCTGTTTCAACTCTCTTACATGTCTCTATGGATGCTATTCACTATGGCTTCCCGATGGACAATGTGGCAGAAACTGTTAAAATTGAAAAAAGTGAAATTGAGTATCTTCATAGTGAACCTTTTGTCTATATTCGTGGAGAAGTTATCCCATTACTTTTTATTGAGTCTATGCTTGATGCTAGCGCGCTGGAAAATAAGCCACTATCTATAGTTGTTTTAAATATTAAAGATAACTTGGTTGCAGTTGTCGTAAATGAGTTACTTGGTCAACTTGATGTTGTGCAAAAACCTTTAGAAGGTTTAATGGAAAATCATCCTCTATTTAGTGGCACCGCACTACTTGGAAATGGTCAAATTATTATGGCAATTGATCCTCTAGGATTACTCTCCATTGCGCATGAGATTAAATCTTTAATAGAGCAAGCAAGTTAAGGATTAGTAGATGACAAGTTATATTTTATTTAGAGTGAATAACCTTAAGTATGCTTTTCCATTAGAAAATATACATCGTATAGATATGGCAAAAGATGTGACAAAGAGTAACTCTGGAGAAAAGACATCTGAGGGGATTATGAGTTTTGAAGATGATGTTATTGAAATTTTTAGTTTTCGCGCAATGATTGGTGCGCAAGTGTATAGTGATTATCTTAAAGCATTATTTGAAGATTTAAAAGGACAACATAAGGCTTGGGTGGATGCCTTGATTTATGCGGTTGAAAATAGTAGTGAATTTACCAAAACAACCAATCCTCACATGTGTCACTTAGGAAAATGGATAGACTCTTTTAATCCTTATAGTGATGAGATATTAAATATATTAAATCAATTAAGCACACACCATAAAAAGTTACATTCAAGTGCTATTGATGTTCTTGAAAAACGTGAAAAGAGTTTAGAAGAAGCATTAGATTGGATTCATACCCACGTAAAAGATATATATACTCAGACAATTTGGCATATAGAAGAGATGGCAGCAAAATCGGATGTTATTGCTCATGAGTCTCAAAAGCTTATGATTGTCCTAGATGGCGATAATAAGTTTGGTATCCATGTTGATTCTATTGATGATATAGTACATATTGAAGATCAAGAAATTAATAGTAATGAAAATTTGGTTAGAGATGGTGAATACTTACGTGTTGGAGGTGTTTTAAAACATAAAGATGAGTTGAGTTCGCTCATTACTAAAATCAAATGCCATTCAAGCCTGAAAGAGTAAATGATGATAGATTTAATTATATTTAAAGTTAAAGACTCTACCTATGCCGTTGATATAGAAAATATTCAGCGTATAGTACAGTCTGGAGAGTTGACGCATATTCCTAATGCACATCCCTTTGTTGATGGAATGATGTCATTTGAAGATAAGGTAATAAAAATTATTAACTTTCGTAAGATGTTGAGTTTTGAAAGTTATAATGTTGAACTCAATGCAAAGTTTAAAGAGTTAGAAGAGCAGCATACTGTCTGGATAGAGGCACTAAAAAAGAGTGCAGAAAACTCTATGACTTTTAATAAAACTTTAGATCCTCATGCCTGTGAATTAGGTGTGTGGTTAGATGCCTTTACATCATATGATGATGAAGTAAGCAAGGTACTAAAAGAGCTGAACTCTTATCATAAACGTTTGCATAAAAGTGGGCATGAAGTATTGGATCTAGCCAAAACCGATAATAGTTTAGCCCTCGCTTTTTTCAATAAAGATGTGATGGAAATCTATGTAAATACTATGCGTTGTTTAGATACGTTTATTAACAATTTAGAAAAGGTGTCATCTTCTTTACAAAAATTACTTCTTTATCACACAGATGAGGGAGACTTCGCTATAAAGGTTGATACTATTTTAGATATTGCCCATGTTGAAGAGAGTGAGCTTAAAAGATCTACAGATAAAAGTCAAAGTAGTGAGTTCTTAGAACTTGATGGTGTTTTAGAATTGAATGGAACACTAATAAATGTTATAAAATCAATTAAAATGCCCAACTAGGAGTAGTATATGTCAATGAAAATAGAAGAGTCAAAAGTTACTTTTGATTCAGTAATATATGAAGATGAAATAGAACCTTTGAGAGAATATCTGCAGACTCGTGCGCCAGAGAGTGTTGATTTTGATTTTTCAGCCTGTGATGATCTTCATTTAGCTGTCATGCAATTAATAATGGCGTATAAAAAACTTTATACTTGTAGTTATGAGTTTGGTGATAAAGATAAGTTATATAAAATGACATTGGAAGGTTTCAATATTAGTGAAAACTGTTGTAGTTAGTAATAGAAAAGGTGGGTCGGCTAAGACGACTACCGCTGTAAATTTAGCAACTGAATTGGCAAAAAAACACTCTGTTTTATTGATTGATTTTGATACACAAGGTCATGCTTCTATTGGAGTAGGGTGTGAGCCTTCTGAATTAAGAGGTGCTCATTCAATATTTTTAGGGCAAAATTTAAGTGAAAGTTTCATCCCTACGGTACATAAAAACTTAACACTTGCTCCTGCTTTGGAATTTTTTGATGTTTATGAGTATGCTGATCTTCGAGGGGTACTAAAAAATCGTTTTAAACGTGAACATATTGCAGATTTCTTTGATTATTGTATTATTGATACTCCTCCTACTTTTGATGCAATGTTGAAAAACTCTTTAGAGGTTGCTGATGCGGTTGTTATCCCATTTGTGCCACACCATCTGGGGGTAGTGGCAGTCAATCAGATGTTTAGAGCAATATTGCAAAGCGCTAACTCTTTCAATCAAAAGATTGCAGAAATCGGGATTTTACCAGTCATGTTTAATCCTCATATTAATGAACACAAAGAATCTTTAAAAAAGGTGGAAACACTTTTTGGTTCTTCTAAACTTTTTACACCTATTGGGGTAGATATTAAACTATCTAAGATGTTTGAATTCGGTTCGCCTATTGTTCTAAATGAGAAACGCTCAAAAGGAATGAAAGACTATAAACTATTTACTACTGAGCTATTAAAGCGCCTCTCATGACTTATGACGAACTTTTAAATTCTGAACTTAACATATTAATATGTGACGCAGACGAGAGAGTTCTTAAACGAATGAATGTTTGGATACATGCCATGGGTAAATCTGTCTATGCAACTTCAAGCGGGATAGAAGCTTTAGAGATTTATAGTACTCAACATATTGATATTATTATCTTATCAGATGATATTAATGAAATTGGTACGATTGAGTTGATAGAAAAAATCAAAGAGTATAATGAAAATCAAGTTATTGTATTGATTATTAAAGAGTTTAAGTCAAATGTTTTTAAACGTTCGATAGAACTTAGTGTTGATAAGTATCTCAACTCTCCTATTGATGCTAAAACACTGCTTAATGTAGTTGAGACACTGGCCAAAGAGAAAATTTGGCAACGTGAATTTAGTGAGCAAAAAATTCTTTTAGAAGAGTATAAACAAGCTATCGATAAATCATTTATCGTTTCTAAACACAATGCTGATGGAACCATTATCTTTGTTAATGATGCTTTTTGTACATTGATGTCACTCAAACCTGATGAAGCTCTTGATGGTGGAAAAAATCCTTTAGCACATGAAGATGTAGTAGAATCAAGAGTTTTATGGGAAACCTTGGGCAAGAAAGAAATTTATAAAGGTCGTCAGGACTATATCGTTAATGGGCAAGAGCTTATTGTTGATATAAGTGTAGTACCTATTTTAAATGCTGATAATGAGATTGATGAGTTTATTGTATTTATGAATGATGTTAGTGAAGTAGTTCATGCAGGTAAAAAACTGCAAGAAGCAAAAGTAAATCAAAAACTTGATGCATTACGTACTCAAAAAACTCATAATGAAGAGATAAATAAGATGAAAGACTCTTTTCTTACGGTCTTTACACATGAGCTAAAAACACCACTTAATGCTATTATTAATTTCTCAGAACATGTTACTAAGCACTTGGGAAAAGAAGATTTTGCTAAGAAAGATCGATTAGTTGGCGAAGTTGTTGAAATTAAACAAGCCGGCGTAACTATCTTAGATATGATTAATAATGTTATGTCTGCTATAAAATTACGTGAAAGTAAAGATATATTTGATCGTAGAGAACTGTTCTTTAATGATATTATTACTGAGGCTATTCAGA
>JADGDM010000009.1:49313-61957 GCA_016744905.1 Sulfurimonadaceae bacterium
GCTGTTAGTGGCGTCCGTAGATCGTGGGAAACATTTGCCACCATTTCCCGGCGCATACTATCCATTTTTTTGAGTTCATTGACTTGGATATTAATCTTCCAGAAGAATCAAAATTAAGTTCTGATCCTTTGCGATTAGCACAAATTTGTGAGAACTTACTCTCTAATGCCATTAAATATGGAAAGGGACAGATCGAGATTAGCTTAAATTTTGATTCAGACAGTTTTGGATTTATTATTGAAGATAACGGTGATGGTATTGCTGAAACTACAAAGGTGTATGAGCTTTTTGAGCAAAGTGATGATGATACAATGACGCGCACAGCGAGTGGAACAGGTGTTGGGCTATTTATTATTAAGGAAATTTGTGACAGACTTGGATATACTATAGAAATTTCAAATTCACCCTCTTTAGGTGGAGCAAAAATTTCCATTATGGGACTAAGGTATTAATAAAAAATGAAAAAAATTCTAATTGTAGATGATAATAAAAATAATAGAATGATTCTATCCCTTCTTTTAGAAGATTATGTTGATGAAAATAACTCAGAGGCTTTAGAAGTAGATGAGGCTGAAAATGGTGAAATTGCTGTTGAGATGTGTAAATCTAAAAATTATGATTTGGTGTTTATGGATATCATGATGCCTGTAATGGATGGCATAGAAGCAACTGGACATATTAGAAAAGCATCTCATAAGTCTATGATTATTGCAGTTTCTGCGGTTGATGATACAGAGCGACAAAAAAGTATTTTAAGCAATGGGGCTGAAGATTATATCTCTAAACCTGTGAATGCAGATATATTTAATTCACGTATTGGTAATTATATTTCCCTAATTGATTCGCGGTCTCATAAACATGAAAATAAACTCTCTTCTAACTCATTTACAACTAAAATATACTCAAGACAGTTGACTTTTCAAATTCAACATGAAGATGCACTTTCTGAGTTTTGGGAGCACTATCTTTTAGATGATGATGAAAAATATGATAATTTAAGTGATGTAGTTAGAACTATTTATTCTTTAGCGGATCTAGAGTTGAAACTAAATATAAAGCCAAATATTATTGTTGAAGAGTCTGATAAAAATATTTATTTTACATTAACAGATCTTGCTGGTATGGATAAGAAGTTGGTTCAACTGGTTTTATTAAAAAATAAATTGAGTATAGAAAATAAGCAAAGTGATGAACAAATTAGTTTTGAATTACCAAAAATATCTTCAGTACAACCAGTGATAGAACCTGAACCAGTAGTTATTACTCCAGTAAAAGAAGTTCCTGAACCAGTAGCCGAAGTGAGTAGTAATTTTAAAAAATCCAGTAGTGTTGTTAGTGTTTATGATTATATGGACCCTGAGGATTTAGAGGAGATGGAAGATTATGTCAACAAACTAAGCTCACTTCTTCTTATGGTTGGCAAAAGTGATATAGAAGCAGAAGAAGTAATTGAAATTTCGCAATATATGGAAAAAATCTCAAAATATATGACTATCTATTCCGAATCATATAATATAGGACAATCTTTACAGACATTTGCAAATGATCTTGAAGGTAATATTAGTGAGTTTCAAAATAAATCGGCAGATCTTGGAGCTATGTGTAAGGCATTTAGTTCTGATCTTTTGACATGGATTAAGATGACTTTTCATGAAGGGGCACCGAGTGTTGATTTTATGGACGATACAATTATTGCCAATGCCCAAACAATTAGCTCTATGATAAAGCCTGATGATGGTTCTGGTGGGGATGAAGAGCTTGATGACATCTTCGACTTTTAAGTAGGTACTCGATGTATAAATTAAAAATTACTAATCCATGTCGTTGTTTCTTAAAAAGAGGAATGGCTGAAGAACTAGAATTTGACAGTAAAGAGGAAGCCAAAGTAGAAGCAGAAGCTACTTTGGCTCTCATGCAAAAAGAGTTTTGCAAAAAACATAATTTTTCTTTGAGTGAACGTTTTGGTGACTATACCATCACGATAAGTCCCAATTAAGTAGGACTACTTTAAAAATATCTCTTTGGCGCGCTCAAGATCTGCGAGTGTGTCTATTCCAAAGCCTGTACTGGCTACTTTAATCATACTTATCTTTTTACCATGATAGATAGCACGTAACTGTTCGAGCTTTTCTATGTCTTCTAATGGAGCATCATCAAGTGCACAAAAGTCATAAAGTGATTTTTTAGTAAAACCATAAATTCCAATATGTCCAAAATAGGTTGCATTACCACTTCTATCAAATGGAAGAGGGGATCGAGAGAAATAGATGGCATTGTGATTGATATCGGTAATGACTTTGACGAGGTTTGGATCTTGAGCAGACTCATTGTTAATAGCGTTATAACATGAAGCCATTACAAAGGTCTCTTTTGATTCTTTTTGCTCATTAAGACGTTTTAAGAGAAGTGATACTACTTCACTTTCAATAAAAGGTTCATCTGCTTGCACATTAATAACCAATTCATCATCAGCAATATCAAGTAATTGGGCACACTCATTAATTCGATCTGTTCCACTTTTATGTGTTGTTGACGTCAGCATTGCTTTGATACCGTACTCTTTACATAGTGTAATAATCTTTTCATCATCAGCAGCAACAACAACATCATCTAAATGTTCTACGGCTTTGGCTGTCCGAACTACCATCGGTAATCCTCCGACATCTGCGAGTACTTTTTGAGGAAAACGTGTTGAAGCCAAGCGCGCTGGAATAATAATCATAAAAAACCTTTTGGATATAATGCGGTAATTATAGCTAAAAGGTGGACGATGCAACTTTATCAACCAGAGTCTGGATACTGTTACAATAGTGACTCTTTATTTCTATACGACTTTATTGATAAACTACAACCTAAGGGTAAGGTTCTTGAAGTGGGACCGGGTTGTGGAGTTATTGGTCTTCTGGTCGCACGTGATAATCATAGAGTCAGTCTTGAAGCAATCGAAAAACAAGAAGCATTTGTTCAGTACGCACAAAAAAATGCAGAAGTGAATAAGATAGAGTATAAAATTACACAAGGTGACTTCTTAGAGTACACACCTGATAAAGAGTATGAATATATCATTTCCAATCCTCCTTTTTATCATGAAGGTGTCTCCAAAAGTGAAAATGTTATGCGTCATACAGCGCGCTATAATATACATCTTCCACTGGAGCCATTTTTCAAAAAAGTAGACGCTCTACTGAAACCACAAGGCCATTTTGTGTTTTGTTATGAACCTTCTCAATTTGCCTTAATCTCAAATGCTTTAGCGATGACAAAATTAAGAATAATTGATGTACAATTTGTCCATTCAAAACGGACAAGAAAAGCATCTTTAGTGATGATACATGCCCGTAAAAACTCGAAGTCACTTTTAACCATTATGGAACCATTTTTCTCTTTTGATGGAGATGCGTTTTCAGACCAAGCAAAAGCAGTCTATACTAAATCAAGGACCAACAGTATCAAATGTCAACTTTAATTACACAAGACGGATTTAATTTTACTTTTGACACGACAGCCTGTAATACCTGTGAGGGAAAATGTTGCACAGGAGAGAGTGGAAATATCTTTGTTTCACTTAGTGAGATTAAAGCTATAGTAAGCCTTTTAGATATTGATGAAAATAGTTTTCGTGAGCAACACCTTGTAAAAAAAGGCTATAAATACTCTTTACAAGAAAAGATTGTGGGAAATTCACATGACTGTATTTTCTATTCAAGAGAAAGCAATGGATGTACTATTTATCAAGCGCGCCCACAGCAGTGTCAAACCTTTCCTTTTTGGGACTATTTTAAAAATAATATCGAAGAATTAAAAGAAGAGTGTCCAGGGATTAGTAATGATTAAGTATCTTTTCGTACCTTTGCTTATTGCACTTTTATTTAGCGCTTGTGCTAAAGTTGACTATAATGAAAACCCCTCTTTAAAAGCCTTTGAATATGAAGATACCTATATCATTTATGCACTGTATGCTGAAGAACAGGGTGCTTATAAAAGCGCAGCACATTTTTATGCTGAGTTATATGCAAAATCAAACAAAGATGAATACTTATATCGTGAATTAGACAATTTAAATCGTGCTAAATTAAGTGATGATGTTTTAACTAAAACCACATTTTTAATGGAAGATACAGATCTAGATGAACGAATAAAATTGATGAGATATCAGGTTATTGCCTATATTAATAAAAATGATTTGGAGATGGCAAAATCTAGGTCGTTAGAGTTGATTGAAATTTCAAAGTCTGAAGATGACTATATGCTTGTTGGGGATATTTACGTCTATCAAAAACATTATGATACTGCATTGAAATATTATGAGCGTGCGTATGCTTTAGCTTTTAATGAGAAAATTTTAGATCGTTTAACGACAGTTATGTATTTAAACTTGGATAAGAAAAAAGAAGCGATTGCCCAACTTGAGTCTCATAATAGAATTCATGGATGCTCAAAACTAATTTGTCAGCGTTTAGCTGGTTATTATTCTAAGGAAAATAATGCAGAAGGAATGTTGAATACTTATTTACGTCTTTATGAGATGAGTAAAGAAAAAATGTATGCACAGAATATCGTTAGAATATATATATATCAAAAAAAGTTTATTGCCTTGCGAAAATTTTTAGAAGAGAGTGGAACGGATAATCCAATGCTTTTAAAAATTTATATGGAAGATAAAAATTATGAAAAAGCATATAAGATTGCCTATGACTTATATACCCTTACTGGGGAGAGTGTTTACCTTGGACAAGGTGGTATTATGCAGTATGAAGCCTATGTTGATCATAACATTAGTGCTGAGACCTTAGATGAAGTGCTTGATGCCTTAAGTGAGACAAGTGCGGTCAATGGTGGTGCGCTGTATCTAAACTATTTGGGGTATATAATGATTGTTCATGATAGAGATGTTAAAGCAGGAATGGAATATGTTAAACTTGCACTCAAAAGTGAACCAAATTCAGGATATTATCTTGACTCTTTAGCCTGGGGTTATTATAAACTTGGAGAATGTAAAAAAGCAAAAGAGATAATAAATCAGGTTGTCAAACTTCTGGGATCAGAAGATGAAGAAGTTAAGAGCCATATTAAAGCAATAAACAGATGTATAAAAAGGAAATAATAGTTTGATTTTAGATGAAATAATTAAAAGAACCAAGGCAGACTTAGAGATAAGAGAAAAAGAGTATACCGTTGACTGGTTAGGTAAGTCATTAGCATTTAATGCACGTGCACCAAGAGAAGTGTATGCACACCTAAAGAGTAGTGAGGAAGATAAGTATAAAATTATCGCTGAAGTGAAAAAAGCAAGTCCATCGAAGGGCGTAATTCGTGAGGATTTTGATCCTCTATCCATTGCCCAAGGATATGAAAATGGGGGAGCAAATGCACTTTCCATTTTAACTGAACCACATTTTTTTCAAGGTGATATTGAATATTTATCAGGAATTAGACGTTATGTTTCTATTCCTCTTTTACGTAAAGATTTTATTATTTCAAAGTATCAGATTGTTGAATCTATGGTTTATGGAGCAGACTTTATTTTACTTATTGCGAAGGCATTGGGGCGTAAAGAGTTAAAAGAGCTTTTAGACTATACCCGTCACTTAGGAATGGAAGCCTTAGTTGAAATTCATGATAAAACAGATCTTACAAAAGCAATTTTTGCAGGTGCTGATATTATTGGAATTAATCATCGTAATCTTGAAACATTTGAAATGGATATGGAACTGTCGTATAAACTTATCCCTCTTATTCCAAATAATAAAATTATTGTTGCAGAGAGTGGAATTTATGAACATGGACAACTCGAAGACTTGAATAAAGCAGGTGTTGATACATTTTTAGTAGGTGAGTCTTTAATGCGTCAAGATGATGTTGAAACTGCTCTTAAAACTCTAAAGTATGGACAAGTTTAATTTATTTAAAACTCTCTAGCGCGCTAGCGCGCTGAGACTTTTTATGACAACAACTCTTTTGCACAAGCATTAATACGTTTTCCATCAGCTGTTCCAGAGAGTGCTTTAGACGCTGAACCCATCACCTTACCTATATCTTTCATACTCTCAGCACCAACTTGAGCGATGATGTTTTTAATGGCTAATGCCAGTTCTTCATCACTTAGTTGTTTCGGAAGATAAACCTCAAAACATGAAATTTCAAACATCTCAATCTCATAAAGATCTTCACGTCCCGCTTCTTTATATTGTTCTGCTGCATCGACTCTTTGCTTCACTTGTTTTTGGATGATTTTACTCACCGCTGGATCATCAAGTTCGACTCTTTCATCAACTTCAATTTGTTTCATAGCAGCGCTAAGCATACGAAGCGCATCTCTTTTTTTATTGTCTTTTGCCTTCATTGCGGTAATCATATCTTTCTTAATGGTCTCTTTTAAACTCATAAATGTCCTTGGAACTATTTTTGCTTAATTATATCAAAATACTCCAATAAACTAGAGAGAATGAATGATTAAAACTTATCTTATTTTAATATATGTTATAGTGTTGTTAAGTGGTTGTACTGCAAAGATGACAGAACCTACAATAGACTTTGTACCACCTGTTTATGTGGAACAAATGCCAGCGCGTGAAGATGAGTTAAATCAGATTTCGACAGGCAGTATCTTTGGACAAGGTGATAATCCATTGTTTTCAGATCATAAGGCAATGCGTGTTAATGATTTAGTGACTGTGGTTATTTCAGAGACTGCAAAAAGTTCAAACTCAGCTCAAAAAAGTTTGGGTGAAGCAGACAGTTCTACTCTTGGCGGTGGTGTATTCTCCACAGGTACTGCAAACACCAATGCTACGGGTGCAAATTTAGTGGGGCAAGTCAATGCCGGTACAGACTTTGGGTTTAACTCAAATTCTGTGTCATCATATAGTGGACAGGGTTCCCTTTCACGTGACGCAAGTTTTACAACAACAGTTTCAGCGCGTGTGGTTAAAGTCTTGGCCAATGGTAACTATTTTATAGTAGGTTCACGTGAAATTTTAATTGATGATGAAAAACAAAATATTCAACTCTCTGGGGTCATTAGACCTTATGATATTGATCAAAATAATGTTATTAACTCAGCACAAATGAGTGATGCGAAGATAGCATATAAATCTGAAGGAGATATAGATCGTGCAACTAAACAAGGATGGGGAACTAAACTCGTACAGGCTATCTGGCCTTTCTAGTGCACTGGCACTACTACTTCTTTTAGGTGCTTCTTCAAATGCAGCTCAAAGCTATGAAGAGTACTTAAAATCCCAAAATGAATCATTTAAACAGTATCGAGACGCTCGTGATGCAGAATTCCATGGTTACTTAAAAGAACAGTGGAAAGAGTTTAAACTTTTTAAAGGTGAAAAACTTTATGAAAAGCCAAAACCAAAAAAACTGCCAGCTGCAAAAAAAATAGAAAGTGAGAAAGTGGGACCAAAGGTCTTCATTAAGCCAAAAAAAATAGTAAGAAAAGTATTAAAGAAAGAACCTAAAGCTGTAAAAAAAGTTGATAAAAATATCGAAAAAATATCAACACCAATAATAGTTATTGATAAAGATACTTTTATGTTTTTTAAGACACAAATTTCAATTTCAGTTCCCAAGAATATACAAAATTATAAATATGATAAAGTCTCACAAGAAGATGTTAGTGCATTCTTTGATATTGCAGTTGAGAGTGATTATGAAAAAAGTATTGAGGAAATTAAAAAAGTTGTCAATGATCTTAAACTAAATGATTGGGGTCTATATCAACTACTTACTCAAGTTTCAAAAGACAAAATCAACGATAAAAATACGCAAGTCTCTTATCGTTGGTTTGTATTCAATAAACTGGGATATGCATCAAAGATAGCACTTCAAGATAGTAGACTCCTCCTTTTAAACTACTCCTCTAATGTGATATATTCAACACCCAATTACACTTTTTCAAAGAAAAACTATTATGCGATAGATTATTATAATAGTACTTCATTGGGGCAAATTCGTACGTATAAAAATGATTATCCAAAGGCGAGTAAAGCACTTGATCTTTCACTGAAAAATCTTCCACTTTTAAGTATGGATAAAAAAGTTAGAAAAATTATTTTTAATGATGGAATAAAAAAACATAAGATAGATCTTCCTTACAATAAAAATATGATAGATTTTTTGAGTACTTATCCACAAGCTGACTATAAAACCTATTTTGATGCACCAATGCAAGACGAGAGCGCATTAGCATTAGTAGAAGCACTAAAGCCATTATTAGACGATCAGCGCGCTAGTGAAGCGATTAATACTGTATTGCACTTTGTGCAGAAATCATTTGACTATAAAAGAGATGATGAACAGTTTGGACGTGAAAAGGTTATGTTTGCCCAAGAGACTATATTTTATAAATCATCTGACTGTGAAGACAGAGCAGTACTCTTTTCTTATTTAGTGCGAGAACTTTTTAATATTGATGTGGTAGGTTTAAAATATAGTGATCATATGTCAACCGCTATTGCTTTACCGCTGAGTGGTCAAAGTCTAAAAATTCAAAACAAAAAATATGTAGTAGCTGATCCTACTTACATCAATGCAAATGTAGGTCTTAGTATGCCAAAATATAGAAAGATAATGCCAAAGAGATATATAGAAGTTAAATAGAAAGTGAAAAAAGAATAGTCATTAAGGAAGAAGGAGACTACCATAGGTAGTACCTCTTTTTATATAAATTAGTAGTTCACTGCCACGATATAAGTAGGATCATCTTCTTCGTAGGTACAATATGGTCCAGCCTTAGTCAAAATAGCTTTACAGTCTTTGGATAAGTGACGTAAAAGAAGGTTTTTACCATTCTCTTCATACTTCTTAATCAGACTGTCAATCACTTCAACACCTGATGAATCCATAACTCGTGCATCTTTAAAGTCAATAACAATTTTTGGAGGATCATTAGGGACATCAAAAACATCATTAAAACTTCTTACTGAAGCAAAAAATATTGGACCGTCAAGCTCATAAACTTTAGTACCATCATTTTCTACATGCGTTTGTGCCCGTACTTGAGCATGCTTCCAAGCAAATACTAAAGCAGAGATAATAACACCTGTAATAACAGCAATCGCAAGGTCATACTTAACAGTGATGATTGTAACCACTAACATAACAAAAGCATCTGAGCGAGGCATATGTTTAATATGAGAAAAACTACTCCACTCAAAGGTTCCTATGGCAACCATAAACATAATTCCAATCAGAACAGCAACGGGAATAACATTTAAAAGATCTGTTAAAGAAGCAACCAAGACCATTAAGCCTATAGCGGCTGTAATTCCCGAGAGACGGCCTAATCCACCTGATGTGTAGTTGATGATAGATTGACCAATCATCGCACAACCTGCCATCCCACCAAAGATACCACATGTCATATTTCCAGCACCTTGTGCGATACACTCTTTATTCCCACTACCGCGTTCTCCACTCATTTCATCTAGAACTGAAAGGGTAAGTAGTGATTCTATAAGCCCTACAAGTGCGACCAATACAGCGTAAGGAAGTACTAAAATAAATGCATCCATCGTCAATACATCAGTAGGGATATGCAGGGTTGGTAGTTGTCCTTTAAAGGCACTTAAATCAGTTAGTTGACCAACGAGGAGTGTATCTATCTTCATAAAATAAGCAGCTAAAGTAATCACAACAATGGCCAGTAATCCAGATGGGATAGCCTTGGTTACTTTTGGAAGGAAGTACATGATTGCCATGGTAATACCGACTAAAATATACATCGCATAACCTTGGCCTTCAAAGAATTTAAACTGTGCACTGGCAATAACAATCGCCAGACCATTTACAAAACCATAAAGTGCAGGTTGCGGAACAAGACGAATAAACTTACCAAGTTTTAAAAGGCCAATAATAACTTGAATAAAACCAGCTAAAATAGTTGTAAGTAATATATATTGCAATATAGTATAAGAAAGTGACTCGGCGTCAAGCCCAAGCGGTGCAGTGATTGCATTCACTTTCATTGCCAGTCCAACAAATACAATCGCAACTGCACCAGTGGCACCAGAAATCATTCCGGGTTTGCCACCAATAACAGCGGTAATAAGACCCAATATAAATGCAGTGTACAGACCAACAATAGGGCTAACGCCTGCAATAAATGAAAAAGCGATGGCCTCTGGAACAAGAGCAACAGCAACAACAAGTCCAGAGAGAATATCATTTTTAATATTGTCTGTTTTATAATTTTGAATATTAAACAATAGTTTTCCTTATTTGAGTGAAGCGATTTGAGCTTCTACTTTAACTTGTTTCTCTTGTGCTTCAGCCAGTGTGTCTCGATTTTGTTCGATGACCTCTACTGGTGCATTGGCAACAAAACGTTCATTATTTAACATACCATTGGTTTTATTGATTTCACCATCAAGTTTAGCCAACTGTTTTTCTAAGCGCGCTATGATTGGGCCAAGGTCGATAGAATTTGTAGGAATAAATACTTCAACATATTTACTTACATCACCAATAGCATTTTCCACACTAACATCACTATATTTTAATGTTTCAACTTTTCCAAGTCTTTCAATAAATGGAGCAATTTCTTCAAAGTTAGATATAGCATCACCTTTGATATAAGCCAGTTCAATCTTTTGATTTCCCATATCTACTAATGTTTTAGCACGACGAATTGCTACAATAGCATCCATAATAACTTCAAACTGTTTTTCAATTTCGAGGTTACGTTCCGTGGCTACTGGATAAGTAGAAATCATTATTGAATCGTCATTTTCTAAAGTAGTTCCTGAAAGTTCATGATATAAAAACTCTGTAATAAATGGCATCATTGGATGTAGAAGTTTCATAGACTCTTTATAAATAGCACCCAGTTCAGGAATACTCTCTTTTGAGACCTTACTTAATTCAATTCCCCAATCACAAAACTCATTCCATAAAAATCTATAAAGAACAGAAGCCGCATCATTGAAACGATAATCTTCTAAACACTCTCGTGTCTCATTGATCGCCAGATTCATACGTGATTGTATATATAGTCCTAATGGAGTTTTTATTTCTATATTTGATAGATCTTCAAAAGTGTCCATATTAAGTTGTAAAAATTTCGAAGCATTAAAAAGTTTATTGGTAAAGTTACGACTGAGTTCTAATTTATCATCACTGAGGCGAATATCTCTACCTTGAGCAGCCAAGATAGCCAATGTAAAACGTAATGCGTCAGCACTATATTTTTCAATCATATCAAGAGGATCAATAACATTCCCTTTTGATTTACTCATTTTTTGTCCATCTTTATCACGAACTAGTGCATGTAAGTAGATGTGATTAAAAGGAAGCTCTTTCATAAAAGTCTCCCCCATCATCATCATGCGCGCTACCCAGAAAAATAGAATGTCAAAACCAGTAATTAAAAGTGTATTTGGATAAAAATCTTTTAAATCTTCGCTTTGATAAAGTTTGTCCATCTCCGTATCACCATTTCCCCAACCTAGAGTTGAAAATGGCCATAGTGCAGAACTGAACCAGGTGTCTAAAACATCAGGATCTTGTTGGATGAGCTTACTTGCACATTTTGGACAGTCTGTTGGCTCATCTTCAAGACTTGCCCATTCATGATCACACACATCACAGTAAAATACTGGAATACGATGTCCCCACCAAAGTTGACGAGAGATACACCAGTCGCGTAGGTCACCCATCCAAGAGTTATATGAGTTAATCCAATGTGGAGGGAAAAATTGTGCCTCACCTTCATTGGTTTTTTCAATTGATTGTTTGGCTACTTCTGAACGTACAAACCACTGTTTTGAGATGTATGGCTCAACAATGTTTTTACAACGATAGCAGTGACCGACTTGATGAACATGGTCTTCGATTTTTTCGATAAAACCTTCTTCATCTAAGCGTGCAACAATTTTATCACGTGCATCTATACGCTCTAACCATTGAAATTCACCCGCATGTTCGTTTAAAATACCTTTTTCATCAAATACAGTAATAAACTCTAAGTCATGACGCTTTCCAACTTCGTAGTCATTTTGATCATGCGCCGGGGTTACTTTAACAATACCTGTTCCAAATTCCATGTCAACGTGGGTGTCTGCAATAATAGGTATTTCTCTATTGATTAAAGGAAGTTTTACTGTTTTACCCACTAAATGCGTATAGCGCGTATCATCAGGATGAACCATAACAGCACTGTCTCCAAAGTAGGTTTCAGGACGAGTAGTTGCTACAGTTAAGTTTCCACTTCCATCACTCAGTGGATAGTGCATATGATAAAATTTACCATTATGCTCTTCATGTTCAACTTCGATGTCAGAAAGTGCACCATCATGGGTACACCAGTTGACCATGTAGTTACCACGAACGATTAGACCTTCATTATAAAGATGTACAAAAGACTCTTTAACTGAAGTTTTAAGGCCTTCATCCATAGTAAAACGTTCACGAGACCAAGCAGGTGTTACGCCCATTTTACGGAGTTGACCTACCATAATTCCGCCGCTCTCTTCTTTCCATGCCCAAACACGTTCAAGAAATTTTTCACGGCCTAGCTCTTCTTTTGTAGTACCTTCAGCTAAAAGCTGCTTTTCTACAACATTTTGAGTGGCTATTCCTGCATGGTCAGTTCCTGGTTGCCAGAGAGTTTTATAACCATCCATACGCTTGTAACG
>JADGDM010000074.1 GCA_016744905.1 Sulfurimonadaceae bacterium
GTTGTAAGATTCACAAATATAACACAAATACTTATTAAAAAGTTTATGCTTGATAATGCTCACGTTCCCCTTTTCTCTAATTTTAAATTTTCAGATATTGCCGATATTGTCAAACTTTTACGTGTTAAGAGTTTCAAAAAAGATGAGATTATTATTGAAGAAAATTCAGAAGGGGACGCTATGTATTTTATACTCGAAGGTAGTGTCCTTGTCTACAACCAAAATGTGAAGGTTCAATTAAAAGAAGGTGATTTCTTTGGTGAAATTGCTTTACTGAATAATGTTCCCCGAACAGCTACTGTAAAAGCCACTAATAGTTGTAAAACTTTAGAGTTAACTACAGATGATTTTCAAACTTTTGTAAAAACAAAACAAGAACTGCTCAAAGAGATAGAAAAAGTGGCTGACTCACGTCAATAAAGTTTTTGATACCAGTCAACTCACCTTATGATGAGCAGCTGATATGAGATATACCTGCAATTTCAAAGAATTCAGAAGGCTTTTTTCTATAGTACTTTTCTTCTATCTCAGATGAGTGCTCAGCATATGGATTTGTCATGATTTCTTGCAACTCTGTTATGAGTGTATAGTTTCCTTGTTGTGCTTCTTTATAGGCAGGAACTAAAAACCACTCTCGTAGTGTATATTTTGGATTGATTTCCTTCATCTCTTTGGAGAGCTTTTCTCGAGATTCTGGAGTAGGGGTATTTATGTTTGATTTCCACATTTGCAGCCAGTCAGACCAGCTTTTTAAAATATTTTCATCATCTTTTACGTCACCATAAAAGCTTTTTTTGAGGATAGAAATATCATCAGGTATATGAGAGAGCTCGCGAAAAAAGAGTGTGTAATCAACAGAAGTCTCAATCATCAGTCTTAAAAGTTCATTGAATAGAGTGGGATTAAAAGCTTGTAAACCTAACTTAGATGTCCACATCTGTATCATTTCGACTTGCATGACATTAGAAAAGTCATCTCTAATGTCTTGAAGTTCTTGTTGCTCATTTTGGTGTGATTCAAGTAGAGGCAGTAAGGCTGTGTAAAACATATGAAAGTTCTTCTCGGCAGCTTGAGGTTGATTTAGAAAGGAGAAGTGTACTCCACCACCTGTCCACGGCTGATACTTAGGATCAAACATATCCATAAAGCCAAATGGACCATAATCAAGTGTAAAACCACCTGCGGCGCAGTTGTCACCATTAAAGTTACCTTGGCAATATCCGACACGGATCCAATCTGCTACAAGTGAGGTGAGACGAGAGCGAAACTCACGCGCCAGTAATACTACTTTTTCGCAAAAAGGTAGATTTATATCAATGACATAACTATATTCACGATCAATTAAGTGTAAGACAATGAGTTCAAGTTCTTTCATCGCCTTTGGATGCTCATTTTTGCGCTGTCGACGAGCGAAAAGTTCAAGTTGACCTACTCGAAGAAAAGAGGGTGCTACGCGTGTTGTAATAGCAACCGCTTCCTCTATCATAACTTCAGGATCCCTGGAAGATGAAGCATCTCTGAACCATGGTCGCCTGACTTTTTCTGTTTTTGATACATATAAACTTAAAGAGCGTGATGTTGGAATTCCAAGGGCATGCATATGTTCTTGTGCCAAAAACTCTCTAATACTTGAACGCAGCACTGCACGACCATCAGCTCCACGACAATAAGGTGTTCTACCACCACCTTTAAGTTGCATTTCCCAGCGCGTGTTATTGATGACCGCTTCAAGGATAGATATGGCTCGACCATCACCATATCCATTACCCGTTCTAAAAGGACATTGCTCGTAGTATTCTGTCCCGTAGATAGACAGTGCATATCCCGTCGCCCAACCACTACGACGTAGTGGTTGGGGCAACGCAGAAGTATCACCGCTAAAGAGTTTTATAAAATCCTCTGATGTAGCCAAACTATCAGAAAAACCAAGCTCTTCAAAGAAACTTTTACTATGCGCAATATAAACGGGGTTTTCTATGGGTGTTGGGTTTACTGGAACATAATGTCCGCTAAATACTTCTCTGGGTGAGTGATCTACACCATTTTTTGTAGCCTCTGGATCAGAGTTAAGCGTGTCCATTAGAGAGTAATTCGCTAACTGTGCCAGATCATTGAGTGTATTTATAGTCTGAGTAGTTTGTTTAATGTCTTGCATATATCTTCCTTGTTTTAGAAACATAACATCTTATATCTCAACTACCTTTATAATAAATAAATTACATAAATTATAGTGTTGCTTTTACATACCAACCCTTGATATCTAGCTAATTATAAATAGTGTTTGTTTTCAGTACAATACGAAAAATATTCGACAGTGTCGTAAACAAAAGGGATTTAGCATGAAGATACGAGTGTATTATGATTACCCATTTTTTCCTAGAACTTCCGGAAATAGTGGGAAATAAAAGCTTATTTTTGAATAATTTTCCTGTATATTAGGAAATGTTTTTTACTTAAAAAGTGAGTTGTGATTACCAACTTGAACCAATGCTAGTTCTAAAATATTATCATTTATTTGATAGATTAAAAGTAAATCTGGTTTAACATGACACTCTCTTAAATCTTTAAAGTTTCCAGTCAGTTTATGATCTTTATATTTTTCTTCAAGCTCTATATTTTGAGCTAGTAATATGATTACTTCTTTTAGAAGTTCTTTATCGCTAACAGATAATTTTTTATATTGCTTTTTAAAAGAAACGGTCCTAAATATGGAATACATTAGTTATCTAAATCTTTAAATAATGCATCTGTAGTTTTAAAACTTTTTCCATTTTGAGTTTCAAGCTCATCTATAGAATTTTTGAACTCTTTTGTAGGTATCTTTACATCAAATGGTAAACCTTTATTTGCAACTACCATGCTCGTAAATATATTAACTGCTTCTGTAAAATTAAGACCTAAATTTTTAAGTATCTCTTTTGCTTCTGAAAATTTATCTTCATCAAGTCTTAGACTAGTTTGTACTTTACTCATAATGTATCCTTTTTGTAATTATACACCATTTGGTGTATTTAGTCAATGTCGATATAATATCAATATAGAAAGTCAGTATTTATAGTGAAAAAACAGATGCTCTCTTAAGCCCTAAAAATAGGAACTAAACAGATGAAAATACGAGTCTATTATGAAGATACTGATGTTGGAGGCGTAGTTTATCATTCTAATTATTTGAATTTTTGTGAGCGCGCTCGAAGTGATCTTTTTTTCTCAAAAGGGAAGTCTCCAATCTTAGAAGAAGGGCACTTTGTTGCTTCTGGGCTTGAAGCTAAATTTGTGAAACCTGCTAAATTTGCTGATGAATTAGAAGTGAAAACTGAGTTGAAAAGTCTGAAAAATGCTTCATTTTCATTGTACCAAACTGTCTACAGAGATGATGAACTTCTTTTTAAGATGAGTATTACTCTGGTCTACTTAGATAAGGATTTTAAGGTGCAGCGTTTTGATGCTGAGACTAAGGCAATGCTAGAAACACTGCTTCCTTAGTTTTTCTTTTTAGCCTCATCATCAGCCTTTAGTTTTCGTTCAATTTCTTTGGCGTCACTAAGTTCTAAAGCAGCTCTATCACGATTTAAAAAGTCTTGTGGATCGAAAGCTGTAAAGCGTGCGTAAGACGGCACTACAAGCGACACAGGATATTTAATTTGATTCTCTTCAAGCTTTAACTTATACTCTCTAGGAGAGTTTGTAATAATATGAAAAAATAGATCTACTCCAATGGTACTTGCATAGTTGATCCAGTCGTAAACGATATCGTTATTGAGCATGGCATTGGCTTCGATAAGAATATTATTATTTTGAGCAATAGAGTTGGCAATAATCATATGATCTCTGTCTTGATACTGTGTCATATTTAGCAGGAGTGGATCATAATTAATTTGGGTTGATAAGATATTGGTTACATTAATATCAAAGAGTGTCAACTGTGTCATTACCATTCCACTTTTTACGATAGGTGTGTTGAGGAAAAAGGATCCATCTTGGATTTTATCATTGTCTTTTAGATACTTTGAGAGGTTGGTGGTTCTTCTTTGAACTGGAAAGCTGATACAGAGTTTTTCTTTAGTGATATTGGTGTCTAGTGAACTGTTCGTTTCATTCACTTCATAATTGACTATTGATTGGAGATAAGCGTCTTTAGCAATCTGGAATTCTTGCTCTTTTTGAGTCAATTCGATGATGATTTCTGATGGTTCTTTCTTGTATTCATTTTCTACTACTACAGAAGAAAGATTGACATCTAGTGTTGTATTAAGATCTGAACTATTATCTTCAACATAAAGATAAGCCTCTTTAGTATAGGTATTTAGTTTATTACCTAAGGTAGATGCATCGTAAAAGACACCTAATGGACTGGTTGCATACTCTAAGAGCGTATCGATCTGATCTTCATAGTCTATCCCACCAAAGTAGAGGTAAGGAGAACTTACATTAAGGTCTTTTTGATTAATAGTTGGAAAATATACATTTAGATCAGGGTTGTATTGAGCAACATTTAGGGCGCCTTTTTTTGTAACAGGGGCAATGACATAATAAAACTTATCATTTTCTATCTCTTCAAGAACCTTAGCAATATCTTCACTATCTTCACTCTCTACTTGAAATGTTTTTAGCTCAAAAGATCTGTTTTTAGCCAACATATACGCAAAAACAGAGTTTGTTGTAGACGCTGCATAGCGTCCAATAATTTTATACGGTAAAAGTAGGGCTATCTTTAAACTATTATCATCTCTGTTCGCACCAAGGTTAAAAAGTGAGACATATATCAAGCGCGCCTCATTTTGTTTTTCATCTTCTACGCGTTCCGTTGCGTGTGCTAAAAATGAGAAGATCTGTTCATGATCAATATACTCTTGCATACAACTTGCATTACAATCATATATATCAAGATTTTGTATATATGTCTTTGGTAGTGGTATGGTGGAGAGTAGATAACTCTGTGCAAATAGTGATACATTAAATAGTAATAATAAAGGTAAAAATCTCATAAGTGAGCCTTGAGTAAATTTAAATCTTGAAGTGCCAGTTTTTTCATAGAAGGGTTTCGTAAAAGGTAAGCAGGATGATACATAGGAATGAGTTTGTATTCTGGTAATGTGATAATCTCACCTCTTACTGCTTCAAAGTTGTCCTCGTTGTTATTGAGTAATTTGTAGGCCTCTTCACCGAGAGCGACTACAATACGTGGTTTGATGATTTCTAACTGTTTTTGTAGATATGGAAAACAGCTTTTATATTCTGATGGACTGGGTTGATTCGTTCCTAAAGGTGTACATTTTACACCATGTGTTAGAAAGATATCGTTAAGATTGAGATGCAATACTTTTTCTATCATAATTTGAAGACTTTGACCTGAGCGAGAAGCAAAATAGTTATTGGTTTCATCTTCATGTGAAGAGACAAAGGCATCAACAAAAACAAGATCTGCATTGGTGTTTCCAAATCCACTCATACTTTGATGACGTGATTTTGAGAGGTCACAAAGATAGCAGGTGTTAATCATGTTGGAGAGTTCATAGATGTCATCACTAAGGACTTCATCATTTTTAGTATTTATAATAATAGGATCGACATAATCAAAGCCAATAGCTTTTAGACGATAAAGGTTTTGCAAAATGGCTATGTTTTGATATGAACGCACTAGTATCCTACTCTTAAACTTATTACTGCGAGTATAGTTTAAGAGTGGTTAATACTAGATAAAATGAGGTGTCTATGTAAAGAGATTTAAATCTTCAATAGAAGTGTCTAATGGGAAGTATTGATTGATATGGGCATTATTATGAATACCCGCTAATCTTCTTAGTGCTTTTTGAACATGCGCATAAGTGATATTTAAACCACTATTGTCTAGTGCTAAAGATGCTTGATTTACTTTTCTAGCTTCATGTCTATGTGTTGTTCCACCAATAACACGACCACCACGGATACCAGGACCCATAAACATCATAGAACTAACACTCCAGTGATCTTTACCATTTCCGGCATTGTATCCTGGCGTACGTCCAAATTCTGAACCTACAACAAAAATCACTCGATCAGCTACTTGTTGATATTCAGCTTCTTGAGTAAGGAGGTCAATACCTTCTAAAATACGAGAAAGTTGATTGATGTGTCTCCCATTTGTATTTTGGTCATGATTACTATGAGAATCAAATCCACCAATAGAGACATTTACGGATGTCGTTAATCCTGCTTTAAATCCAGCCAGTGCAAAACGTCCTTGTGTGAAAACAGTATTATTATTTCCATCAAGCTCTGGTTTTTGATCATTAATATATTGAACCAAGTTAGAGAGGTCATTTGATCCTGTGTGTGCAAGGTTATAAAGATTCATCTGTTCTTTGACTGATTCTAGTCTTTGTTTACTCATAAGTCTTGCAATACGTTCGTTCTTTGCTTGCTTAAGACGGTCAAATGTTGTTGGATGTACAAGCGTTGTATCTCTTACCTCATTTACAAAGGCAAGATTACTTAGTGTACCTGTATCTCCTACACGTGTAGCAGCCACATAACCAAATGTTTCATCATATCCACCAGAAGATACAAAAGCTAGGGGTGAAGAGGGTATATTCGCACCAGCAATAAGGGCTGAAAGTGCGGGTAAACCTTCTGATAAACGTCCACTCATCATAAATCGTCTACCTGAAGTATGTCCATTGGTTTGTGTATCAATTCCATTAACAACTAAAAGATTATCTTCAAATTTTTCGAAAAATGTTTGAAAATCATAACCATTTCTTGATAATGGAGCGTAAGAAATTTGACCATTAGGGGTAGTTGCAATGTCTTCATTCGCATAAGTTTTATTCATAGGATTTGAATCATTATTGGCTGTTTTAGAGCCATCATCTGGATCTGTAGTGAACTCACCTGCTAGCATACCCTTTGGATCACAAAATGAGGTAGGATCCCAACCACCACTTGCTTGTATAAAGACCCATAGTGGGCCTGTATAACTTGTAGCAGCATTGGCTGCTACAGGAAATAATGCCATTGCGGCTACAACTGAGGTGTATTTTAAAAAGTTTCTTCTTAACATGATGTCTCCCTTATTCCGCTGTTGTTTCGTAAAAGAATTTAAAATCACTTACTAAGTAAGCAATAACCGCTGCCCATGAACGAATAACATAATTTTTGTCATATCTAATTTCTTCAAAAGTCTCTAGTCTTTCTCTTGGAGTACCATCAGATTTTGGAAGATAATATAATCTACATCCATCAAATAGTTCTGCAGATTCATCAAGGTTGATAATACGTTCATTACCTTCCATATATGTATCATAGAATATTTTGTACGTTGCTTCTATCTCAGGGTTTGTAACACTTAACTCTTCACCTAAAATATGTTTATGTAGATGTTGGATATTTTTCTTAATACCCAATATAGAATACTCATCTAAAGGCTCTTGTGTAGCTGAAACATAAGGAAATAATAGACGATCTTTTCTATCAAAATAGAAATCTTTTGTTGTTGGATAACAGCTCATATCTAGTGCAATTTTCAACTGAATATTGGCCATAATACCATTAAGTTCACTAACTCTAGTCGTAATACCATCTGAATCCATTCCACCATATAGTAGTCTATAGGTGCTCTGAAGCAGTGTATGTGTTGCAGGATTTGAGTTATTATCATCATCATAAATTCCGTAGTGATGCGCACCTCTATAGTACGAATTACTTGTATAGTAAACACCCATAACACTATGAATTTTATTATTTAATGCTTCTGGTGTGATGAGTTTAGCTTGTCCAAGATTTTGTGACAACACTGTATTTCCACTGGTTGATGCACTGGCTCTAAATAGAGGAGATTTAATAATCTCTTTAATAATAACTTTGGCATTCATTCCACTAGATGTAAACTTATTTCTTATTGCTACTAAAATAGCATTTTCATAGTTATAAGCTTGCAGTGCTTGGGTATAGTTTAGATTATCAGATGCTGGTTTTCTAAGTGCATCACGACCAAGAATTGCTCTAACAAAGATTTTAACACTTGCCATTGCAAAACGGTCATCTTTAACCATCTCTTTACTCATCCATTGTAGAAGATTATCAGAAGCACTCACTGGTGCTTTTTTATCTAATGAAAGTCCAGGTTCTTGAGTGTAGGCAGCCAACTCTTTTCTCCAACCTACTCTATAACGACCTTCATTATCCCAGTTACTAAATGTACTGGAAATAGGCTCCATTACGTTGTGACATACAGTACAGTTCGGATTGGTCCAAGTTGCTGAATTACCGATAACATCTACGGCTTCAATAGGGCGATTTGCTAAGCCTAGAATATCTGTATCAAAGAAAAAAAGTTGTGTTTTTGCAGAGCGCGCTCTATCTAAGTTGGTGTTCGTTGATGGGAATCTTCTCATAAAAGACATCGTTGTTAATACACCTGCGTGAGGAATAAGTGTTCCATTGGCTTGTGATACTTGCACCTCTTTCAAGTTATTTAGTGGGTACTTTGATAGAATTTCTTCTCTCGTAAGATTTGCATCATTATCATCAAAAGCAAAGTCGTCATTTTGCATACCGTAAGTACGTGCAGAGAATGGATTAACTAAAACATAATTTGCTGTTAATATTTCACTAAATGGGCGATTATTTCTAATTACATGATCAATCAGATTTCCTGGTTCACGTGAAAGTGCATAATCTGCTTGACGACGTAACCAGTCATCATTACTTTCAACAGGTTGTTCATCTCTCCACCAAAAACGTGAAGGAAAATCAGTTCCAGACATAAATCCGTCAATATTTCTTTGATCAAGATATTTGTCTGTTAGGAGGAAGTCATTAAAACTACGACGAATCCATTGGTAAAATGCTTCAGTTTCCATATAGGTGTCTAAAGTAGAATCAATAGTATTGATACTACCAGCATTTTGCAATTCTGTTTCTGTTGGCGCTCTACCACTAAGTTTAAAAGACGCTGATCTTAATGTTTTTTCCGGACTAATGAGGGCAATAGAATTTGAACTAACACTTCCTACGTCAGCCTCAACTGCACAGGTTTTACGTCCTTTAATGTAATCAACAAGGTCTTGCATTGATGTTCGTGCACTTCCTGTGAGTTGTACATTTCCTCCATGATTTAACTCTCCTGCACCTTTTTGTACGATTTTAGAATCGCTAACTTCTACATAACTTTCAAGTGTGTTGAAGTCACTACTTTGATCTCCAGTAAATACCAGTCCAGTAGAACCAGCTTGGCCTCCACTAGAGTGGCATGAAAGACATGAACTTGATACAATACTTGCGACAGTTGTATTATAAAACTCTTCAGCACAAGCGCTTGATGTCTCTTCTTCTTCAATAATATCATCGCTACATCCACTAACTAGCAATAAAGCTATGGCAGAAACGACGAGGGACTTTGTAAAATTTTGCATTGGGTTACTCCTAATAATTAAACATTGAGGAGAAGAAGGAAGGATAAATTAATTGTTTTGCACACTTGTGCAGGTAAGAAATTAATTTGGCAATCTGGCTGTCTTAAAACTAAGACCCATGATTTTCCGTCCTTGCTTCGCAACAAGTTTGGCACAACAAATTTTTATTTAACTAAACATAACAAGTCTAATCTATTATTACTTAAATTAATATTATATTTATGATCTATATGTGATAATAATGAGATAAAATTCAAATAAGGACACATTTTGAAAAATACTTTTATACTCCTTTTAGTCATGGTGTTTATGGGTTGCGAAGAGAGTGTTGAGAAGCCTAGTGGTTTTCACTTTCAAGGCACCGACTGCATGAAGTGTCATAATGTAGACTTAGCAGAGAGTTCTCATCAGACCTTTGGTGGTTCTATGTTTTTAGTCCCAGGTGCTAATAATGACGATTTGACAAATTCGTGTAATCAAGATCTTTATATGGAACTAAAACGCGCAGATGGAACAGTGGCTTTTGATAGTAGAGTTACAACTAAGTCTACGGATTCTGGATTTAAAGCCTTAGGCAATATTTTTACTTTAAAACGTGATGGCGAAATTCCAATAGGTGTTTATCAAGTACGTATTCTCTCTGCTGATGGATCAGAAGTTGCACAGTCATCATCAACACCTACACATACCTTTAGTGGAAACTATAAAACTGTAGAAAATGATAATGACAGTAATCGTTACTCATGTAATGCTTGTCATGGCGTGAGTACAAGTCAACTATTTCCAAATACAGATGCCAGTTTATGTCGAAAATAGGAGTAAAAATGTATAAATTATTATTAGTAATATCTACACTTTTTATCATTACGGGATGTACACATGTGGCACCTTATGATAAAGAAAATCTAGCAACAACAAAAATGTCACCAACACCAAATGCAGTAGAAGCCTCTTTCGAATCCCATGTTTTTGGTATTCGTGAGGGTAGTTTTGGTGCACAAAATGGTTTTTCAGGAGGTTGTGGATGCAAGTAGTTCTCCTGCTGTTGGCTGTGGTTCTTTTTCCTTTTAGATTGATTGCTGATGCGCTTGAAGAGAGTTTTAGTGTGAGTTATGACTATTATAGTGATAACGTAGATGTTCAAGTTTACTCTCCAGCTTTTGACTTTCGTAAACGTTTGAGTGAATACTGGGGTATGGGTGTATCCCTTCGTCTGGATGCTATTTCTGCGGCAAGTATTCGTAATGGTAGTGGACGTTATGAAGACAGTGTTGTTATTGACGCCGTAAGTGGTGCCTCAGATCGTCTTGGATTTGATGACTTTCGTGCAGCACCAACACTATCATTTGTTTACGAAAAAGGTGATTTTGTTGGTAGTTTTGGGGCATATTATTCAAATGAGATTGATTACAATGTTTACTCAGGCTTTATGGATCTTACGTATGCGTTTAATGATGCCAATACTGTTCTCTCTGTTGGTGGGGTGTACTCTTATGAAGTATGGACGCCAAGCACCAATAGATACCTACCAACTGATGATAAAACACTTTACTCTTTTTCAGCTTCTATTACACAGTTGATTAACCCTAAGGCTTATGTACAGTTGCGCGCTGAGTATGTGGATCAAAGTGGGCTTTTATCATCTCCTTATCATTATCTACTCCAAGATGGTTTCGCACAGTATGATCGCTATCCAGATAGAAGAAGATCATTCCCTATCGCCTTTCAGTATGTTCAGCAACTGGGTGATATTACAGCGCTAAATGCTGATTATCGTTTTTATTCTGATACATGGGAAATGACTTCTCATACAGGCGAAGTCAAACTAATGGTTGATTTGGGTGAAAATATTACTGTTGGTGTTCGTGAGCGTCTTTATGGTCAAAGTGAGGTGGGTTTTATAAAACCTCTTAAAGATGTCTCTATTGATGACCGATATATTGTGAGTAATTATAAATATTCAGCACTATTTTCGTCCACAACAGGAGCCAGTATTCTATGGCGTCCATCATATTTTGAAGATGAAAATGTTGTGATTAATTTAAGTGCAAATTACTATACAACGGATGAAAATGCGTATATCCTAGCCTGGTATGGAACCACAAAAATTCAAGCTTTTTATACAACTTTTGGATTTAATTATGAGTATTAGATAGAAGGACTATTGTGGCAGATCAACTTACCCCTAAGATTTTAGACTATCTACATGAGGAGATGCCACATGATATGTATGCCTTAGATTTTGAGAAACAAGACAAGGGTATATTGCTCCAAATACTACTGAAAGACAACTCTATAGAGGCGCTTAAAACACAAGAGCTATCTATTAAAGTGGCTTTTGGAAAATATTTTAAGTCTAGCTTTCAGCGGGTCGAAGTAACTTTAGTGAATGACACTTTAAAAGTAAAAAAAAGTTTTGAATATCCTAAAGAAAATGAACACTTTGATAGGTGCTTACATAGTTTAAAGGTGTCTGTTTTAGGATTAGAAGAGATTAAAGATAGTTATAAAAAATTAGAATTTTTGTATATGTTTGATACTGAAAAGAGAGATGAACTTTTTAAAATTTTTGAGACTTTAAATGTTGATATTTATGCGCAAAGAGATTATATACGTACGATTATGTATGATGTCTTTGATCTTAACAAACGGGACCTTATTTTATTTCTTCGCTCTAAACTTTACATTAGGTATTTTAAACGCTCCAATCAAGCTCAGTCTAGTGGAGCAGAGAGACGTTATGAGGGTCGTTCAGCTGATGAACTAGAACTACTTTTCAAGGAGATGTTTCCTGATGGTATTTGGGAAGATATTGAGAAGAGTTTACCAGAGTTTTTAAAAGATCAGTTAAATTTTCAACGTATTAGTAATGAGAACTTTATTAAAAATTTCGTACCCGCATTTATGTCTATGGTTGAAATCATTTTACTCGAGTATATTAGAGATCAAGATAGGGATCAGATTCAGGGTTTAACAGGTTATGTATTGAGAATATATTTTGATAAGATTCTTACTTATACAGCAGAAAATCTTCTCAAACATATTTTATTACGTGATAAAAATCCAGACAAATTTGTGAAG
>JADGDM010000075.1 GCA_016744905.1 Sulfurimonadaceae bacterium
AGTATAAATAATCACAAAAATATGATAGTTTTGTTAAAATACCTTTTTAGTATGGAAATAAATATATTTTAGGAATTGATATGAAAAATAGAAATAATATACAAGGTGAAAAATGAGAATATTATTGATGACACTGGTTTTAGTATTTTCTTTATTTGCTCAAAAGAGTGAAGAGATATACACTATTGTATCAGAAGAAGTTAAAAAAGATCTATTGAAAATTAAAGTCAAACAAATAGATTATAAGATTCGATTCACTGCGAAAGGTAGAATAGGGACTTACCAAAATAGGCTCTTACTAGGGGCAAAAGTTTTATTGGAAGACATTCCAGTTTATGAAATATTTTTAAACCCTAACCTTAGTATTATTCCATATTTTCACTTTCAAGTAGAATATAAAAATAAAGATTTAGGGGACAAATTAGAAGTTACTCAAATTGATAATAACGGTTTGGAATTAACACAGACTTTAGGTCTGAGTGACGAAGAGGTGAACCCTAGTATTAGTTTAAAAAATAGAAATTTAAAAGAGTTTTACCAAACTCAAGATCTTTGGACTATTAAAACATATCAAGAGGGAATAAAAAAACTCTATGGCTTAGAAAAGGCAGTTGAAAATGTTATTGAAGTAAAGGTGAAAGATATTGGACAAGGACAGATCTCTTTTTTTATTAATACAAAAGTTGATTTAAAGTCTATTACAATTTTCAAAGATACTGAAAAAAACCATATTATTGCGCATATGAAAATATCTGCTGGGGCAGAAAATCAATATAGATTACGTCTAATGTTAGAAAAAAGAGGGTGTCTGATAGATCTGCCTATTATTGTTGTAGGGCAAGGAAGAGACGGAATACTTTATAAAACAATGGAGCATATTACTTATGACAAAGGTTGTATGGATCATCGAGATTTATAAAATTACTGAGAATTAGGGGTCAGGTGACCAATATTAATTTAATCAAAGAAACGCTAAGATTATAAATAAAACAGTTCAGTTCCTAAAACCAAAAGGAGAGCAGATGCCACGTTTACCAAGAGTAGAACTAGCAGGATATCATCACATCTTAAATAGAGGTGTTGAAAAACGTCGAGTCTTTTTAGATGAAGAAGATTTTGAAACCTTTCTTGACTTACTGTGTTTAAATACAACACTGTATGAAGTGACATTACATAGTTACTGCCTTATGAGTAATCACTATCATCTTTTAGTAGAGACAAGCCAAGAGAACCTCTCTAAGTTTATGCGTGCCATAAACTCTCAATACGCCTCTTACTTTAATAAAAAAAGAAAAAGAGTAGGACACCTATGGCAAGGACGTTATAAATCTTGGTATGTCACAGAGGATGCTTATCTATACACCTTAGTAAAATATATAGAGTTTAACCCCATCAAAGCAAAAATGACACAAGAAGTTGGAATGTATCTTTACAGCTCAGCACGTAGCTTTCTTTTAAAACAAGAAAATCCTATAAGCTGTCTTAAAAACTCAATAATGTTTACAGAGTTTAAAACAGAGCATGATAGAGTAGAGTTCTTTGAGTCGGGTTATGATGAGCGTATATTAAAAGATGTAGCTAAAGGTTCAAAACTTGTTGTAAGCTCTGTAACAAATAAAAAACTCTCCATAAAAAAACTAGAAATAATTTTGAGAAATTATGAAACTAAAATAGAAAGAAATGAGAATATACTCAGCGCGCTAGACCTAGGATATTCGCAATACCAAATAGCAGAAGTACTTAAACTCTCCCAAGGCGCTGTGAGTCATGTGCTAAAGCTCAGTAAAGTAGTAAATGATTAATATTGGTCACCTGACCCCTATGAAGGATAAGTGCTTGTATAAATAAGCCGCCTATAATTTTTTTAATACCTATCTCTCCATACTCCTTCTTTTATAGCTAATTTTTATAACAATAATCAAAAATAAAGATTTAATAAGATATACTTACGCAATTTTTATAGGTACGGGAGAATAGTTAATGGCACTCGATAACGAAATGATCGAAGAAGAAGAAAACTTTGCGGAGATGTTTGCAGCGACTGAAAAGAAGCAAGATACAGCGAATAGAATCACTGAGGGTGAGATAGTAGAAATTCAAGAAGAAGATGACCGCGCACTAGTTGGTGTTGGTGAGAAACTTGAAGGTATGTTAAGTTTGGATGAAATTCGTGGTGAAGACGGCGAATTAAAGTATGGTAAAGGTGATAAGATTACTGTTCTTATTACAGGTTACTATAATGAACGTCCAAAGATCTCACATAGAAAAGTGATTGAACAACAAAAGACTTTAGACTTTATTAATGAGCACAAAGATGACTTTGAAGAGCTTGTTATTGAAGGTACTATTACTAAGAAAAACCGTGGTGGTTATGTTGTAGAACTTGATGGTGTAAATATGTTTATGCCTAAGTCTCTTGCAGTTCTTAAAGATACTGAAGACATGATCGGACGTAAAGTAAAAGCACAAGTAATTAAAGTTGATCCAGAAGATAACTCTATTGTTGTTTCTCGTCGTAAACTCTTTAACGAAGATCGTAAACGTAAAAAAGAAGTTATCGATGCACTTATGGAAGATAACAAAATTGTTGAAGGTACAATCAAAAAAATCACTAGCTACGGTATGTTCGTAGATGTTGGTGGTGTTGATGGTCTAGTACATTACAACGAGATCTCTTATAAAGGTCCTGTTAATCCTTCAAAACTTTACAAAGAGGGCGACGTTGTTACAGTTAAAGCTATCTCTTATGATAAAGATAAACGTCATCTTTCACTTTCTATCAAAGCGGTTCAAGATGATCCATGGGAAGAAGTTGAAAACGAACTAGACGAAGGTGATACAATCAGTGTTACTGTTAGTAATATCGAACCATATGGTATCTTTGTTGACCTTGGTAATGATATTGAAGGTTTCTTACATATTTCTGAGATTACTTGGGATAAAAACATTAAAAACCCTAATGATTACTTAACTGTTGATCAAGAGATTGATGTTGAAGTTATCGAAATTAACTCTAAGACGCATAAACTACGTGTATCTCTTAAACGTTTATTAGCAAAACCATTTGATGAATTTGTTAAAAACTTTAGAGAAGGTGATGTTGTTACTGGTACAGTTACATCTCTTACTGATTTTGGCGCATTTGTTAAAATTGGCGGAATCGAAGGTCTTTTACATAATCAAGATGCTTCATGGGATAAAGCTGTTAAAGCTAAAGATTTCCTAAAAGCGGGTGAAGAAGTTGAAGTGAAGATTGCTAAAATTAACACTGAAGATGAAAAAATTTCACTTAATAGAAAAACTCTTTTAGAGAGCCCAATTGATATCTTCGCTAACGCACACAAAGTTAATGACATTATCAAAGGTAAAATTCGTGATATTAAAGATTTCGGTGTATTTGTTTCACTTGAAGATGGTGTTGATGCACTTATCAGAAATGAAGACCTTGAACCACTAGTAGCTGAAGAGTTAGAAGCTGGTCAAGAAATCGAAGCAGCTATCGCCGTGATCGATACTCGTAGAGATCGTATCCGTCTTTCAGTTAAGAAGCTTGAGCGTCTTGCTGATCAAGCTATGCTAGAAGAAATCAATGATAATGAATCACACAGCCTTGGTGATTTAATCAAAGATAAATTTAAATAGATAATATTTAATGCAACGCCCAATTTTATGGCTAATGCCTATAATTGCACTCGGTGTTGTGATTTTTATCGTCACATTTTTAATTCAGCTCAATGGAGCTGATAAAAATGCGACACACACTTTTAATATTGAAAAAAAATCTGATTCACAAATTGCAAATTCCAATGACGCTAAATGGTTAGAACACTTTTCTCAAAGTGAACGCTTAGGATTTTTTTATCCCGTCAATGAAATTTCAATTGAACTAGATCTTAATCAAAAAATTGTTAAAGAGAACATTTATCGTCTTGATGCTGTCTTAAATGATCCTTATCAGCTTTTTTGTCTGAAACAGGAGTTGAAAAGTCATCAATTGCGTTATTTTTTTAAAAAAGAAAATAGTGGAGTTGATTTGCTTATCTTTTCAAAAGATATGAAAAAACTTAATGCTTTGGTAGAGACTTTAAAAAACTACCGGATAGAAGCAAAAATTACTTTATATAAAGAGGAAAAACAATGGAAAAACACAAAGTAGTAGTTTGTGATCATATTCACGAAGCAGGTCTTAAGATGCTTCAAGATGATGAAAGAATTGAGTATATCTTTGCAGCAGATATTGATAAAACAGAGCTTTTAACAGTTATTGAGCAAGCTGAAGTAGTTATTACTAGAAGTTCAACAGATGTGGACGCTAAATTTATCTCTCACGCTAATAATATGAAAGCGATTGTGCGCGCTGGTGTTGGTGTTGATAATGTAGATATTGACGGATGTTCAAAAGAGGGTATCATTGTTATGAATGTACCTACTGCAAATACTATTGCCGCAGTTGAATTAACTATGGCACACATTCTTTCTTGTATGAGAATGTTTCCATATTCACATGATCACTTAAAAAATCAACGTGTTTGGAAACGTGAAAAATGGTATGGTCACGAGATGAAAGGCAAAAAACTTGGTGTTATCGGATTTGGTAATATTGGTTCTCGTGTAAGTATTCGTGCTAAAGCTTTTGAAATGGATGTTGTGGCTTATGATCCTTATATTAATGGTTCAAAAGCGACTGATTTAGGTATGTCATATACTGAAAATTTTGAAGATATTCTTGCATGTGATATTATTACTATTCACACACCTAAAAATCAAGAAACCTTAAATATTATCGGTGCAGAAGAGATTGCTAAGATGAAAGATGGGGTAGTTTTAATTAACTGTGCTCGTGGTGGTCTTTATAATGAAGATGCACTGTATGATGGACTTAAGTCTAAAAAGATACGTTTTGCAGGTATTGATGTATTTATGAAAGAACCTGCAACGGACCATAGACTTCTTGACCTTGATAACATTGTTGTGTCTCCTCACCTTGGTGCGAATACTTTTGAATCACAATATAACATTGGTGTTCAAGCTGCACAACAAGCTATTGAAGCAGCAAAAGGTATAGCATATCCTCATGCTTTTAACCTACCAATTGATGAGTCTAAAATACCTAGTTTTGTTAAACCATTTTTAGTAATGGGCCAAAAAATTGGTTTCTTAGCATCTCAAATCAATAAGGCACCTATTGTATCTATCAAAGTTTCAGGTCAAGGTGATATCGCTGAGTACCTTGAGTCTTTAGCAACATTTGTAACGGTAGGGGCTATTGCTGAAACTACTGGTGATACAATTAACTACGTAAATGCTGACTTCGTTGCCAGTGAGCGTGGAATCAAAGTCGAATCTAAAGAAGAAGCATCTGCAAGTGTCTATAAAAACTTAATTACGGTGACATTAACGACTGAAAAAGATGTGATAGAGATTAGTGCTACTATGTTTAGTGATGAAGTACAACGTATTGTAAATATCAATGGTTTTGAAGTAGATGTTGCACCTAAGGGGCATATGATTTTACTTCGTAATACTGATGTACCAGGGGTTATTGGTCAAGTAGGATCTATTCTTTCTGCACATGATGTTAATATCGCTGACTTTAGATTGGGTAGAAATGATAAGGCTGAAGCATTGGCTGTTATTTTAGTTGATTCGACAGTTAGTGATAAAACACTGAATGAACTTTCGTCTCTTGATGCTTGTATTAGCGTAGAATACGCAAAACTATAAAAACTTAATGTCCATTATGGGCATTACTTCTCTTCTTCATTATATCTCCATTTTATTTTTATAAACTACTCTAGTACTAAAGTACAATTTACTATTAATGCATATTCGTCTATAATAGAAGATAATGTAGTATTAACAAGGGCATATTTATGGCAACTTCTCTCGGTTATATTGAAAATATTCAAGGTCAAGTACAAGTTAGACACTCTGATGGTGTTACTGAAACCATGTATGAGCGCGCTGAGCTTTTTCGTGGTGATACACTTATTACTCAAAAAGAGTCAACAGCAACCTTGAAAATGAATAACGGAAAAAGTATTCCTCTTGAAATCGATTCTAGTACAACGGTTAATCGTAATTACAGTGTTAAAACACGCGCAAATACACATCACAAACCTTCTCATCAAAATAATCGTCATGAAGAAGAGATACATGTTTCTAAACGTAGTCGTAAATCAAGAAAGTATAGAGATGATGATAAACTTGACTTAGAGACTGCCTCTGGACTTTTTACACCTACTTCAACTATTGAATTAACCTCTAAAAACTTTATGGACAGTAGAACAACTGAAGTGCATGTTGATGTATTACAATCTGAAAAAAGTGTTCAAGTTGAAGAGAGTAATTATGATCTAAATAACTATCCTGATCAAGATTTACTAATGGCAAATGCTGCTTATAGTACTGATCTTGGAAATAATGTATCAAATATTAATACAAGAAACAATGATGATTCTAGACAAGGAAGTGTTGAAAATGATGTCTTAGTTGGTAGTGAACTGAGTGACACTATCTTAGGTAATGCTGGGGATGACAGTATCTCTGGGGAAGCTGGAGATGATATCATTGAAGGTGGTATTGGTAATGATAGTATTGATGGTGGATTAGGTGACGATACACTATTTGGGGATGCTGGTGATGACACTATTGTAGGTGCTGAGGGTAATGACAGTATTAATGCTGGAAGTGGTGATGATTATATTGATGCTGGTGATGGCAATGATATTGTAGATGCTGGTTCAGGTGATGACACTGTTTATGGTGGATCAGAAATCGATTATATCTTTGGACAAGATGGTGACGATGTTATATATTCACAAGGTGGTGATGATACTATCTTTGCTGGATCAGGAGATGATATTGTTGTTGCTGGTTTAGGTAACGATAATATCCGTGGTGATTCTGGTCGTGATACACTTTATGGTGATGATGGTGACGATGTCTTAAATGGTGGTACAGATAGTGATAAACTTTATGGTGGTGCTGGTGCAGATACTATTGATACTGGGAATGGAGATGATTATGTAGATGCTGGCCTTGGTGATGATACTATTGATGCTAGAGAAGGTAATAATATTATTGATGGAGGTTTAGGTACAGACACTGTTCTAATGAATGGACAACTTTCGGATTATGGAGTCACTTTCAAAGAAGATGAAGAAGGAAGACATACTCTTTTAATTGATAACCTAGGTAATACTACCGAACTAATTAATGTGGAGACTATTGATTTCATCTCTTTTGGGGAAACACAAAGTGTTCAAACCTCTACATTACTTAATGATACCCTCTATATTAGTGATCAAGCCAAAGAAGATGAAGATTTTGATTTTCCAGGTTCAATGATTGAAGGAGTCCTATTCTCACAAGGACTAATTAGCAATGGCATAACAATAATCGGTTTTGGTGAGATAGGTCAAGATCTTATTCCTGAAAGTTCAATTTATGATGTTGGGAATGGAATAATTACCAATCGAGGAAATGATCTGTACACCTTTAGATCTGATGAAAATTATAATGGAAATTTAGCATTTTCCATTTTTTTAAGTGATGGTAGTTCAATTAAAGCTGTAGCTGAAGTGTCTGCTGTTAATGATCCCACAATTACTGTTCTTGATACTGCAAGCGTTGTAGAAGATAGCGTAGTTACTGGAAATGTGCTTCTTAATGATAGTGATGCAGATCAAAACGATGTTGATGGACTGGTTTTAGAAGTTGCGTCTTTTAGTATTAATAAAGTTAGTTACACAGTCGAAACTACCGCTATTATCACGGATATTGGTAGCATTAGTTTTCAAAAAAATGGTGACTATTTATTTACTGCAACTGATAATTATTATGGAATTGTTCCTGAAATTATTTATATTACTAATACAGGTTCACAGAGTACTCTCAATATCACAGTTACTGAAGAGGACGACTTAACGTTGACAAATAGTGATAGGGCAGATCTTAATGAAGATAGTTTTATTGAGGGAAATGTTTTAACAAATGATAGTGATATTGATAGTGATTTAAGCATTGTTCGATATCAGGTTGAAGGTGATACTACTGTGTATACAGCAGGTCAGTACAGTAACAGTGAGATTAGTGGTTCTTTTTTACTTAATGCTAATGGATCATATATATTTACAGCGGCAAGTGACTATGATGGCTCTGTCCCCGTTGTGACCTATGAGACAAATACGGGGGTAAAAGATACTTTAACTATTGTCATTAATCCAGTTGATGATGATACTGTAACATTTTTAGATACGGCAAGTACTCAAGCAAATGCAAAATTGGTTGTGAGCAGAGAAGAGGGGCTTTTAAGTAATGATGTTGATATAGATTCAGCACTCTCTATTACTACTTTTCGTTTAGATATTTCAGATAATGGAAACTATCAAAATTTTAATGCGGGTGAGAGTATTGCTGTAAGTGGAAAGGGAACACTCATAATTAATAGTGATGGTTCTTATAGTTTAGATCCAATGAGTGATTATGATGGTATTTTTCCTTTGGTAACTTATACTACAAATACGGGAACAAGCAATACTCTCGCCATTACAATTTCAGCCTTAGATCCTGCTATTGCAGGCGTTGTGAGTGTCAATGCTATTACTGCTGATGATATTATTAATATTGCAGAATCAAATCAAGTAAATATCACTGTATCTGGAACAGCCATTGGGGGTGATATCTCTGCAAATGATAGTGTAAGTTTTTATGTTAACGGAACTCACTACACTACTACGGTACAAGTTAATGGTACATGGACAGTGAATGTAGCAGGTTCTGATTTAGCGATTAATTCAGAGTTTAAAATAGATGTTCACTCCAGTAATACGGTAGGTAGTACTGTTATCTCAAGTATCACTTCAAATCACTTAGTAGATGTCACAGCACCCAACGCGCCAACGGTTACTTTGTTGAATGACAGTGGAACAAATAGTAGTGATCTTATTACGAATGATGGCACACTTAATGTCATTATAAGTGAAGAAGGCAATACCCTGCAATATAGCAGTAATGCTGGAATCAGTTGGAATAATGATGCTCCAGTGGCTGTTATTGGTGAAAATACAGTTTTGGTACGTGAAATTGATTCTGTTGGAAATATTAGTGAGTCTAGTACTATAACATTTATGATGGTCGGGGATGCCGTCGCCGGAACAGTATTAGTAAACGATATTACCTTAGATGACTCACTTAGTTTACTTGAAGCACAAGGCAGTATTACTGTTAGTGGTAGAGCATCTGGGGGAGACATCTCCCAAGGGGATAGTGTTACTGCTATTGTTAATGGAGTTAATTATACTTCTACTCTTGATATCGATGGAAACTTTGTATTAAATGTAGCAGGCATAGATTTGGCTAATGACAGTCATTTTAATATTGATGTGACTTCAAGCAATATATTAGGTGATGTTGTCGTCTCAAGTGTAGAGTCTATACATACAATAGAGACTCCAGTCGAAACAAATCTAATCTTTGTTATTGATGTTTCAGACAAGATGGGTGACACTATTAATGGCATGACACGCTTAGATTTAGTTAAAGCATCTTTAAATAATCTACTTGATGTGTATGATCAAAAGGGTGATGTAAATGTTCAAATTTACACTTTTAGTGATAGCTCTTATTCTTCAGGATGGGTTTATGGAAATGTTGATTATGTAAAAAGTTATATTGCTAATAATGTTAATCTGGCTTCACCTTATGATGATACAGACTATGATAATGTTATTGCACAAGTTATAAATGATCAATATACAATACCTATCTCTGCAGATGAAACACAAACATATTTTTTCTCTGAGGGTGATGCTACTGGTAACGATTATGTTAGAAATGATGGTTTTTTCTTTCCAAAATATATTTATAATGAAAATACTTTGGACATAGAAGGAGAGAACTCATCAGGTGGAACAACCAATGAAATAGCAGTTTGGGAGACCTATTTAAGTGAAACTGGTTCTACTATTCATGCTGTTGCTGTAGGAGAAGGAACTAATACTTCTGATTTAAGTGCTATTGGAACAATAACCACAATCACTAATGAGTATGACTTGTCTAATGAAGTATTAAATTATAATGGTAGTGCAGTAGATATGGGTGATGGTTTTGACACCTTAATCCTTGAAGGTGGCACCCAAATTGATTTTGACTTAGTTAGTAATATTCAAAATATAGAAGTAATCGAACTTAAAAGTGACAGTGATCAACTACATAATATCACCGCATCAGACATCTTAAGTATGACGGACGATGATAATTATTTAGAAATTGTTGGGGTGGGTCACATCGATTTTAGTGACGCAACTAAATGGAATGTTAGCAGTGATGATATTGGTAATAAAACCTATACAGATAACACAAATTTAGATACAAATACCGTAACAATCCACGTAGAAAATATTATACATATAGATGCTAATTAGTATTTATATGTGTAAAATAGTATAAAATTTACTAATAAAACCTCTTCCTCTTTAATCTAGTACCAAAGTACAATATACTCCTTTTCTCTATTTACCTATAATAACTACTAATATAATATTATCCACAAAGGACCATCATGAAATCATCAATTGGCTATATCGAAAACATTCAAGGTCACGTACAAGTTAAACACGCTGATGGCGTAACTGAAAATATGTATGAACATGCAGAACTTTTTGAAGGTGACGCACTGATTACAAAACGTGATTCTACAGCTTCATTAAAATTAAATAATGGTAGTACAGTAGGACTTGATATCGATTCTACAGCAACAATTGAAAAAGATTTACGTGTAACCTCACGTGGAAATATTCATGACGAGTCTAATATTGCACAGATCGAAGTTTCTAAACAAGCGAAAGTAGCTTCTAAAAGAACAGTACGGCGTGCACCTGTAGTTGAAGAGCCTGTAGTTTTAGCGGCTGTTGTTAAAAAAGAGAAAGTTAAAAAAGTTGATGAAGAAGATGAAGAGTTTGAGTTAGAAACAGCAACTGGTCTTTCTGCTTCGGCAGGAACCTTAGGTTTAGCATCTAGACTCGGTCGTGATGGAGATAGCAATGCAATCTTAGCATCAGCAGGTAGCTCTCTTGAAAAAGAGAAAGATGGATCTTCTCTTTATGATACATTAAATCAAGAAGCGATGATGGCCAATTCAGGTCAAGGTATTATTGTAGAACCTTTTGATAATGGTTTTTCGGGAACAACAGGTGACGATACTATTGTTGGTACCGTAGGTGATGATATTATTAATGGTGGAGCTGGAAATGACTACGTCCGTGGTGGTGATGGCAATGACACGATTAATGGTGGTGAGGGTGATGATACTTTAGAAGGTGGCGCTGGTGATGATGTTATTGATGGTGGTGCAGGTGATGATACTATTCTCGGTGGTGATGGAGATGATACATTAACTGGTGGTGATGGAAATGACGTTATTGATGGTGGCGCAGGTAATGATGTTATAGAAGGTAATGATGGAGATGATACCATTAATGGTGGTGCAGGTGATGACACTATTGATGGTGGCGTAGGTGATGATGTAATTAATGGTGAAGATGGACATGACACGATTAATGGTGGTTCAGGTAATGATACCATCGATGGTGGAAATGGGAACGATGTTATTAATGGTGGTTCTGGTGACGACACTTTAAATGGTGGATCTGGCAATGATATTATTAACGGTGAAGATGGTAACGATGTAATTAATGGTGGTGACGGTGATGACACTTTAAATGGTGGCGCAGGTCAAGACACTATTGATGGTGGTGCTGGCAATGATATTATCAATGGAAATGAAGATGATGACACATTGCTCGGTGGTGATGGTGATGATACTATTGATGGTGGTTCTGGTAATGACTATATAGATGGTGGTGCAGGAGATGACACCCTATTTGGTGGAACGGGTAATGACACTATCTTTGGTGGTGATGGTGATGACAGTATTATTGGTGGTGATGGAGATGATTACATTAACGCTGGTGATGGGAAAGATATCGTTGATGGTGGTTTAGGTAACGATACTATTCATGGTGGTGAAGATATTGATTATATCTTTGGTGGTGATGGTGATGACTCTATTTATGGTGAAGGTGGTGATGATACTATCTTTGGTGGTGCTGGTGACGACTATATCGAAGGTGGTACGGGTAATGATAACATTGATGGTGGTGCAGGAGATGACACTATCCTTGGTGGTGAAGGCAATGATACTATAGATGGTGGTGATGATAATGACACCATTTATGGTGGTTCTGGAGACGATGTTATCGATGGTGGTGCTGGTAATGATTCTATTTATGGTGAAGATGGTGATGATACTTTAAATGGTGGTACAGGTGATGATTACATCGAAGGTGGCACAGGCAATGATGTTATTAATGGAAATGATGGAAATGATACTTTAATTGGTGG
>JADGDM010000076.1 GCA_016744905.1 Sulfurimonadaceae bacterium
CGACCCGCGATAACTACTTCTAAAAAGATCTCATTCATCTTCTCAGCCAGTTCAGCATCAACCACACCATTCACTGCAACGACACCACCAAAAGCAGAAACTGGATCACATTTAAGTGCTTCTGTATATGTTTCAAGTAAAGTATCTTTCATAGCAAAACCACATGGATTACCATGCTTAGCTATACAGATAGCATTTTCATCACCAAAAGCTGCTGCAATTTTAACCGCGCCATTAAGGTCACCTAGGTTGTTAAAACTGGCTTCACCTTTAAGCGTTGTAAAGTTTTCACTAAAGTAAGTATCAAACTCATACAGTGAACCTTTTTGGTGAGGATTTTCGCCATAACGCGTATCCATAACCTTAGTTCCAACGATAAATTGCTTCTCACCAAAACCATCATTAAAACGTTTGTTCATATAGTTGGCAATCATAGAGTCATACGCAGCAGTATGCTCATACGCTTTGATCATCAAGTCTCGTCTAAACTCAACTGAGTTAGTATCTTGCTCAATTGCATTTAATACTAAAGAGTAATCCGCAGCATCTGTAACAATCATAACGTCATTAAAGTTTTTAGCCGCACTACGAACCATTGCTGGCCCACCGATATCGATATTCTCGATGATATCATCAAAATCGTTTGTCTTCTCAATGGTTGCTTTAAATGGGTAAAGATTTACACAAACCAAATCAATTCCAACAATACCATGTTGTGCAGCAGTCTCTACATGCGCTTCTAAATCACGACGATGTAAAATACCACCATGGATATAAGGGTTAAGAGTTTTAACACGACCATCAAACATCTCAGGAAACTTGGTCACTTCATCAATCTCGATCGCAGCCACACCGCTCTCTTTAAGTAGCTTAAAAGTACCTCCAGTTGATACAATCTCGTATCCATTACGTACTAAAGACGTTGCAAACTCAACAATATTACTTTTATCACTAACACTAATCAATGCTCTTTTCATTCTAACCCTTATAAATAATTTGTGGAATTATAGCGAAAATGCTTATTTATTTATAGGTTTTTCTTGGGCTAAGTTCATAAGTTCTGTAATATCTAAAATCACAAAAGCCTCATTCACACAGGATTCAAGGTAAGCGCGCAGATAAAAAACAACTTGACTGTGTGGATAATTTAAAAAGAGTCCATCACTTGTTAAATGTCTCGCTAAGTCTGTTATTTCATATTGAACTTCACATTTATAATAGGGAATATTCTTTTTTCTCAACTCTCTAAAGGCCTCTAAAAAGTCATCAAAAGTAAAGTCTACCAACTCAGTATTTGAGTTTTTAAAATCACTTTTTACTTTTTCTAATGTAATACCTTGTTCTTCCAACCTATCAATAGCCGATTGAACACTTGTCTTATATTCAACTATCGTGTCACTAGAATTGTTTTCTAATATCCCACATATAATATTATTTTGAGAAGCAAGGTCACGTTCATAGTTCTTTTTGTCATTATCACTGAACATAAACATCACTTCAGAGTCAACAATATTTTTAGACAATAAAACTGTATAGTCATCTATTAACAGCTCAGTATATACGCTCAAGTTTAGCCTTATAGTTTAAACTCATTAACATGATTATTTAATAAGTTAGCAGCTTCTGTAATAGAGTTTACTGATGCATATACATCTTTAGCATTTTGAGAATTATCAGACGAAGAAACTTTTACCTTATCCATTTGCTGTGCAATATTATTTGTTGAGCTTGATACTTTAGAATTTGAGCTAACAGATTGGGTAGCAGCTTCTTTGGCGATACGCATTGAACTACTCGAATCATCAATGCTACTACTTACTTTACTAGAAAGCGCTAAGAGTCCTTCGAATGACTTATTATTACTTTCCATTTCACTCGTAATATCCACAATGGATTGGACAATCACATTAATTGTTGCATTAATTTCTGTCAGTGATTTTTGTGTTCTCTCTGCCAGTTTTCTCACTTCATCAGCAACGACAGCAAAACCTCTACCATGTTCACCAGCGCGTGCAGCTTCAATAGCCGCATTAAGTGCAAGTAGATTAGTTTGATCTGCAATATCCCCAATAACAGTAATAATTTCTTTAATCTGAGCTGCTTCAGTATTTAGCTGTGCAAGACGGTTTGAAGTTTCATGTCCTTGTTCAACACTATGTTCTACAGTATTTGTCAAACTGCCCATTTCCTCTTCAACGTTTACAAGTTCATTGTTAACGGAGTCAAGAAGATCTTGTACTTTTTGTACCTCTTGAAAACTCTCTTGTACATCTGATTGAATGGTATGGATATAATCAATAGAAGTCGTCACCGCAGAAGAAGTTGCTTGTGAACTTTTAGCAATAGACTTTGATTTTTCATCTAAGTCTTGCGCCGTTTTTAAATTATCCCTTGAAGATGAAGCAACCTCTTGCAGTGTCTTCGTAAAAACCTTCAGTAAATGATTAATAGCTTGCGCAGTTTTTCCAATCTCGTTTTCACTATCATAACCACATTCTGAAACAAGATTTTTACTTAAAGCAATTTCATGTACATGTTTTTGTAGACTTAATAATGGTTTAGTGATAGATTTATAAACTAAGTAACTTCCCAATAATAAGACTAGTAGTACTACAGAAGAGAATATAAAGATTGTAATAACTTTACTCAGTGCATTATTGACTTCTATATCAATATTTCGTATAAGGTCAATTGCCAATTTATCTTCTACTTTTTTAAGCAGATTAATCTTTTCAGTAATCGTTTTAAACCAGTAACTTCCTTCAACACCAAAGCCACCAGTTGCTCCTTTAGCTATGGCAATACTGCGCATACGCTCAACTTCTTTAACAGAATCTGCATTCATAGTACTTTCTAAAAAGTCAATATCTGCCTTTTCAGCAAGAATAGTAAAGGATTTCAAGAAACTTTTTTGTTCTGTCATTAACTGAATAAATTTAACAAAGAATCCATCTTTAAACTGATCTGCAGAAAAAGTTCCAGCCATAACAGCGCGCTCAACACCAGCACGCTCTTTAGAATATAGAAAATTAGAGTAACTATTAAGGCCTTTAATCAACTCTGAGTTATTACTCATTTTTGCAACTTTAGCAATGGTATCTATAAACTTTGCATGTGTTGATGTAAAATAGCCGACTTGATCTTTTAGAGTAATATTGAGTTGATCAATATCATGACGTATAGAATCTAAACGACTCAAGGCACGTAAAGAGATATCTAGTTGATTAAGGACATTATCGGTCGCATCTTTTCGATCATAAATCTCCAAGTAATTTTTTAATGCACTTCTCTTTTCATTGGTGTCAAGACGCTGATTTTCAACAATATTTTGAAACTTTTTCCCTTTTGATCCAATAAATCCAGCACTGGCACCCCGCTCTTTTTGCATTTCATGAACGAGGGCAGAAATTTTAGTTGAAAGTTCTACAGTATGTGCTAGCGCACTATTTTTATTATGTGCATTATTCGCATCGATAATTTTCGTCATTGCAGAGAAAGCAATAACCAACATAGGAACCAAAATCAAAATGATAATTCTTGTTTTAATAGTAATATTTTCAAACATATTCTAGCCTTATTTTATAACTTATATATATTATCTAAAATATTTAGAGTAGTACTATAATTTTTCCAAAATATATAAATAGACGGACAGTAAAGATATTTATGTGATAGAAAAGTGAAGAGAGTGCGCTATATCTTCAGCGCACTAGATAGAGGAGTAATGCCTTAGATATCTCTTTGAATAATTTTTTCAAATTGGTAGAAGTACACTGAATCAAGTTGCTCTAGACTCATCTCTACATCATTCACTTTATAGTCTGCTGCAGTTACTGTACCGATTTTTTCACAAGGAAGATTGCCAAGCATTGCTTTAAATGCTTCTACATTTTCAGTTTTTACTTCGATGATAGCACGTGACATTGATTCAGCAAAAATATCTCTTTCATCATCTGTTGAGATCACTACATCACAACCTTTTCCTGAAGTCGCTGCCATTTTCGCCAATGCGATTGCTGCTCCACCAGAACTTAAATCTTTAGAACACTCTAAAAGGTTTTTCTTATTGGCTTCGATAACCAACTCCCAAAGTTCCAATTCTGCTTTATAGTTAATAACAGGTAATTCACCTGCGACTGTTCCACAGATCTCTTTCATATAAAGAGAGCCACCAAACTCAGAGGCACTTTTACCTACCAAGAAAAGCTCATTGCCTACTTCTTGAAAGTTAGAGAAAAGGACATTGTCTTGATCATCATTTACACCAACAGTTGCGATTGATGGAGTTGGGAATACTGAAACACCATTGGTCTCATTATAAAGTGACACATTTCCACCAATAACTGGCGTTGTTAATTCAGCACAAGCTTCTTTAATTCCAAGACACCCTTCTGCAAATTGCCACATAACCTCTGGATTTTCAGGGTTACCATAGTTCAGACAATCAGTAATCGCTAAAGGACGTGCACCTGACATTGCCACATTACGTCCTGCTTCGATTACAGCGGCGGCTGCTCCACCTTTAGGGTCAACATAACAGTAACGTACGTTACAGTCACTACTCATTGCTAAGGCTTTGCCATTCTCTTTAACACGGATAACAGACGCATCAAGTTGACCGCCTTTTTTAATTGTGTTGGTCTGCACCATTGAGTCATATTGCTCATATACCCATGCTTTATCAACCACTTCCATAGAAGCGATCAATTTTTCAAATGCTTCTTGATTGTTTACTTTTGCAAAATCATTGATACTTACATCTTTAAGAGCATCAAGGTACGCTGGACGTTTAACAGGACGATCTAAGATCGGTGCTTCTTCAGAAACAGGATCAACAGGAACCTCTGCACATTTTTCACCATGCCAGAAAAGTTCCATATCACCAGTATCAGTTACTTCACCGATAACTGCTGCATCAAGATCCCATTTTTCAAAGATATCAATAATCGCTTGTTCACTGCCTTTTTTAGCACAAAGAAGCATACGTTCTTGAGATTCAGAAAGCATAAAGTCATAAGGAGTCATTCCCTCTTCACGCGCTGGAACCTTATCAAGGTGCATAATCATCCCAGATCCTGAACGACCCGCCATCTCAAATGAACTTGAAGTTAGACCTGCTGCACCCATATCTTGGATACCGACAACATAATCAGTTTTGAAAAGTTCCATACACGCTTCAAGAAGAAGTTTCTCAGTAAATGGATCTCCTACTTGGACTGTTGGACGTAGGTTTTTAGACTCTTCAGTAAATGAGTCAGAACTCATTACCGCACCACCTAGACCATCACGACCTGTTTTAGACCCAACATAGATAACTGGATTTCCGATACCTTCAGCTTTTCCGTAGAAAATTTCATCTGATTTAGCCAAACCTAATGTAAATGCATTAACAAGGATATTTCCATTGTAACACTCATCAAAGCTTACTTCACCACCGATAGTAGGAACACCCATACAGTTACCATAACCACTGATTCCATCAACAACACCGCGAACTAAGAAACGTTGGTGGGCACTAACTTCATCATCATTCATTACGTTACCAAAACGTAATGCATTTAAGTTGGCTACTGGGCGCGCTCCCATGGTAAAGATATCACGCATAATTCCACCAACACCCGTTGCTGCACCTTGGTAAGGTTCGATAAATGAAGGGTGATTGTGTGATTCCATTTTAAATACAGCTGCCATTCCATCACCGATGTCAATAACACCAGCATTTTCACCTGGACCTTGAATAACCCATGGTGCTTTTGTAGGGAAACCATTAAGATGTTTTTTAGAAGATTTATAAGAACAGTGCTCTGACCACATTGCTGAAAAAATTCCAAGTTCAACCAAGTTTGGTTCTCTTTTTAATATCTCTTTAATATGTGCATAATCAAGTTGTGATAATTTATGTTGAGCTAATACGTCGTTAATATTTTCTAGTTGTGCAGGCACTGTTTTTCCTTGTATCGGTACATTTTTAATTTTAGGTGAAATTATATCTAAATTTATATATTAACTCTAAAACAATATAAACAATTTAAGTTTTTTATGTTTAAATACCATAACGAAATAAGAATTAAGGTAAGAATATGTTTAGTAAAACAGCTCAATACGCTTTTAAGATATTGATTTTTATGCAAGAAGATGACAAAGAACTCTTCTCAGCAGCCTATATTCATGAGCAAACCGGTATACCCTACAAATACCTAACAATGCTTATGACAAAACTTTCAAAACATGACCTCCTTATTGCCTCACGTGGACGATATGGTGGATTTGTATTGGCCAGAGAAAGTGAAAAGATTTTTTTGATTGATATTTTAAATGCGATAGATGAGAATAACTTTGAAGCTTGTGTATTAGACTCTTGTGTAAAGTGTGAACATGAAACACCGTGCGCAATGCACAGTAAATGGATTCGTCCAAAAGATGAACTTTTAAATATGATGAATAAAACTTCAGTTTCTGAGTTCAAAAAAGCAGATTGTGAACTTATCGCCTAATCTTATTTAATAGAAAAATCATCTCCTGTTTTTATCTTTTTTTTGAGATCAAAAATAGGGATATACTCGATGTTTATAATCTCAAACTCTTTTTTTCCATTTGGAAGTTTTAATATAAACTCATCACCAATACTTTTTCCTATCATCGATTTTGACAATGGTGCATGAATAGAAATCAAACCATTTTCCGCTTCCATCTCCATCACTCCACATATTGTGTAGCGCACTGAAATATCTTCCTCCATATCTTCTATCGTAACACTTGATCCAAACTGTACTGTTTTATGGCTTGATTTTGATGGGTCAATAATTGTTGATTTTTCTATCATGGAGTTAAGGTAAAACAGACGTCTGTCTATATGTCTAAGCTTCTCTTTTGCAGCGTGGTACTCTGCATTTTCACTGCGATCACCTTGTTCAGCAGCTACTTGTTTCTCGCTATTGACACGAGGTTTTTCAATATCTTTCAAAAATTTAAACTCTTCTAATAGAAGGTCGTAACCTTCTACACTTATTGGTTCAACTTGTGACACTATTAGTGATTAAAACCAATAATATAAAATGTATTTTTACCCTCAAGTTTCTCTATATTAACTTTAAATTTTTCACTAAAATGCTCTATTTTTTCCATAGCATCATCTGTACTTTCAGTACTTGGAGCTTCAATCTTAATTTTAAAATAATTGTTTGTATTTGACATCGCAACGTAAGAGTTATCCACTTTAAGATGATCATGTAGATCTAAGATATGTTTTCTAATTTTATCATATCCTGTTGTATTGTTTTCAATATCCTCTAGCTGTTTAACTAAAGCTTCATTTGGTGTATATCCAAGCTGATTTAGTAGTGCTTCACGTTGCATTCTTTTTCCTTTATTTTTATAAATTTTGAATTTAAATTGTATCTTTCAATAGATAACAAGTGGTAAATTATCTTTAAATTTCTCATTTTCTGCTAAACATTTTTTATAAGCAACGTCATAAAATTTCAACTTATCAAAATCTTGAACCACTCCATAACCATTTTTATACGCATGTGAAAACACTTTATTGCTATAACACGAATCAGTAGAGTCACGTAAAATCTTTATTGCTTTTGTATAATTACCATTTGTACTGCTCAAAATACTGTTGGCATAGAGTGTTCCTGCAAATTTGTCCCCTGTAAGGTAAGCCTCATATAAAAGTTTTTGTCCATAGTTCAAATTCCGAAGTTCACGAGGGCCAAAGACATAAATTTGTCCTGTAATGCGCATTGCTTTAATATTTTTTTGTTCAACTGCTTTGTTCATGCTATAAATTGCATCAGAATAGTAAGTACGTGTTATCCGTTTATCCTTATAAATCTCACCCATCTCTGCCATACATGCATAACATCCTCTATCTGCCGCTCTTGTTAAAATCTGAATGGCCAAACTATAATTATTATGCAGTTTTTTATCCTTATAATACCAAGAAGCCACTGTCAAATAATCTTCAAAACTCGCCTCTTTACGCTTGTCTAAATAATCATCAATAACATTGATAAAAGCTTTCGAACTCGTAGTAGTCAGGGATTTTTTAAAAGAGTCTTTTGCGGATAAAAGAGATTTACGATCACGGCGCCCTTCTAGGGTGATAATTCCTTCTACAAAAAAAGCCCGTTGATACTTTTTATCAACACATTTTTTAAGCCAAGGCTTCGCTTTTTTAAGATTATCTTCTGAAAGATAAAGAAGGCTTAGATTATACATAGCTTTTGTATTACCAGAGAGTGCATCAATACGTGATAAAGATATAGCACGCTTAATATCCTTTTTAGAAACTGCTTCATGTATTGCATCATAATTTGAGGCAAATAAGAAGGTTGCGCATAGTAAAAGAAAAAGAATTCGCATTTTGAGCTCCATTCAGAGTATATTTACATTTCCTGAATTATAATGATACAAAATTAATATTGATTGAAGGCTATTAAATGAAAGACATTTTACTACAGAAAATCAAACAACTACCGCCACTTCCTGAATCAGCAATGAAAATCGAAGCAGTTTATCAGAACCCAAACTCAACATTCAATGATATGGTTGTTATTTTAGAAAAAGATCCTCTTTTAACAGCAGATATCCTAAAAGCAGCAAACTCACCTTTATATGGATTTTCACGTGAGATTAATGCTATTTCACAAGCTGTCGGACTATTTGGAATGGGGACTGTACGTGGATTTGCATTAGCAAGTATTGTAAAAAAAAGTTTCAAACTTGATTTAACTCCCTATAAAATTTCTAATGAGCAATTTTCGGATCTTTCTAAAAAACAACATGGTCTAATGACAGCTTGGTATTTAAGAAAAGAACCTAAACTACTTGGTATTTTATCTCCTGCTGCATTTTTAGTTGAAATTGGAAAGGTTTTAATTGCACAGTGTATTATTACTGAAGATAAGTCAGCGGCATTTCATGAGAAACTTGACGAACTTGGTGATGTTGAAGCTGCTGAGCGCGCTATCTGTGATACAGATACACCTGAAGTCAGTGCTACAATATTTGACCACTGGAAATTTGAAGATGGACTCATTGATACCATCAAACACTGTATTGATCCTGAAAATGCAGATGAGGCAGATAAAAAAGCAGCACAAATTCTACACGTTGTGCGTGTTACTGTACCCATTGATGGTAAAGTAACTGATGAGAGTATAGCGTCAGCAAAAGAGCTTGTCTCTAAATATGATTTAGATCTAGAAAGCTTTGAAAAAGCTCTAGAAAATATTCAATAATCCCACATTGAAAAACCTTTTAATCCGTCTTACTCTTGGTCTTTATGACCAAGATATTCTTGATGATGAGCGTGTGCTTATAGAGCAGTGGCTCAAACTTGGTTATCTAAAATTAGAAGATAAAAAATATCATCTTCATACAAAATACCGTGCTGGTACACTCTCTAATACACAAAATTCAATAGCTTATATCCAAGTTCTTGGTGCCAATGTTAAAGATCTAAAAGTTGAACTTGATGAGACTCCTGAAGCAAAAATGGGAGATATCGTTATCGTTAAACGTCTTTTAGGAAAACGAGGAGGAGCAAGTGCTAAAATCGTTGAGATTGTTGGACGTGAGACCTCTTTTAGTATTGGATTTATAAAAATAAAAGAGGGTGTTAAACAACTTCTAGATATTAGAAATGAGTACCCTATTGGTGTTGAGATTGAATCCACTACATTAGATTCTTATGAAGAAAATGATGTCTTTCAGATAGATAATCAAAATGGAATCATTGTAAAAAAATTGGGTAATTTCAAGGATCCAGAAGTTGATGAATTTATTGTTCTAGCCCTGTATAATAAACATGACGAATTTGAAGACGAAGTTTTAAAACTGGCCTCATCATTTTCGAAAGAAGTGAATATAGAGGAGTATCCTGGACGAAAAGACCTACGTTCATTTTCATTTTCAACTATTGATCCTGTAACTGCAAAAGATTATGATGACGCAATATACTGGGATGATAAAAACCACATTTTATATGTAGCTATTGCAGATGTCAGCGCTTATGTCACACCCTTTGGTCCTATAGATCAAGAAGCCATATACAGAAGTTTTTCAATCTACCTTCCACATAGATCTATCCCAATGCTACCAAGACAACTCAGTGAGACCCTTTGTTCCCTACAACCACATGTAGATAGATTGGCTTATGTATTTGAGATGCATCTTGATAGAACATCATTAGAAGTAACCTCAAGTGAAGTCTACGAAAGTGTTATCCACTCAAAAAGACGTTTCACCTATGAAGATATAGATGCTTTTTTTGAAGGAAATTTAGAAGCACAGAATCAAGATGAAGAAGGTGTATTAAAATCGATATCAAAGCTTCGACTAATTACTGATAAACTTAAGAAGATACGTCTACAAAAAGGTTTTGATTTCCGTTCTAAAGAACTGCAGATGAGTGTTAAAAATCATGAACTATTTGAAACAAGCTTTGCAGAAGAGACACCTTCTCATGCACTAGTTGAAGACTGTATGTTGTTGGCCAATAAAGCAGCTGCTTCTAAATATAAACATGGGGTATTTAGAGTACATGATAGCCCTTCTGAAGCAAAACTGCAATCACTTTACCAAGAACTTGCTGGCATAGGAATTATTGTTGAACTGAAAGAGAGTGTCAAAGAAACTATATCTCTTATTCAAGAAGAAGCACGAAAACGTGACTTAGAATCAGAAGTAGATACGCTAATTATTAGAGCCCAAATGCAAGCGCGCTATGATAGTGATAATGCTGGTCATTTTGGATTAGGATTTGCAGAGTACACCCACTTTACTTCACCTATTAGACGTTATTCTGACCTGATTGTACATAGACATCTAAAAGCTCTTGAATCACATGATAAATTAGAAAGTTCCTATGTTTTAAGAAATATAGATGCCCTATGTATCTCAATTAGTGAAAAAGAGAGAGAATCATCAGACATTGAGATTAAATACAAAAATAGAAAATTTGCGCGCTGGGCCATGAAACATATAGGTGAAATATTTAAAGCCCGAATACAGAGTAATGATCCCTATTTAATGGCTGAAGTTGATGATGAAATTAAAGGTGCAAAAATAGCTTTAAATGGTGCACATGAGCTAAATCTATTTGATGATATTCTTATTAAAATAGACCGTGTAAATATTGCAACCGCTAAAATTGAAGGCAGTTTTGTAGAGCGAATGGAGAAAGACAATTAGGCGACAAGAACTGGATAATGCTATTCGATCACAAGCACTCAGTAATGCTATCATGCTTTATGGTGAAGAGCATTACTTTATAGAGGAGTATGCTAAAAATTTAAGTGTAGATGAGGAATCATCAAAATTAAGTTTATACTATGAAGAGTACAATTTCACAACAGCTAAAGCACACCTTTCTCAAGCTTCTTTGTTTGGTGACAAAAATATACTTCTGATTAAAAGTGAAAAAAAAATACCTAAAAAAGATTTAGATATATTTATAGACTTATGTGCTAAAAATTCTGATAACCAACTTATTTATGCCTATTATGGTGATGATTATAAAAAGTCTCAGCAAGCATTTACAAGTAAAAAAAATCATGCTATAGAAGTGCGTTTTTATGCTGCTAATAGTAATGAATCTGCCAATATAATTTTAGAAAAGGCCTCTCAGATTGATCTGAAATTAGATTTTCATACAGTACGACACCTTTTACTGACACATAATAATAATCTATCACTCTCAGTAAATGAATTAAATAAATTAAAACTACTGAACAGGATCATTACAAATAAAGAAATTGATGAATTTGTCTTTGGCCTAGGTGAAGTAAAGTTAGATGTTTTATTACGTCAATTGTTAGACAAAAAAGATTATAAGGAAAACCTACAAAAGATAATTGAGAGTGGTGAAGATGAACTTAGAATTATCACTGCTCTATCAAAGTTTATAACAGAGCTATTTATTATTAATAGTTACATTAAGATAAATGGTGCACCTAATGCAATTGCAATCTATGGATATAACATGCCAATGTTTCTTCTAAAAGAACGTGCTGAGATCAGCATGCGCTATAAGCAACAAACGTATATTGATATTATTGATATATTATTAAAAGCAGAACTACAAATAAAAATACATTCTGAAAAAACAGCACAAGTTCATTCAACCCTACTAAAACTACAGACCGCACTCTAAAGCCACTGCATCATGTATATATCTCATAAAAAAAGGCAATAAGATTGCGTTTTCTTATGAGTAAAATTAAATTAAATAGGAACTTTAAGTTGTGGGATTGAATATAATAAGTTATTGAGGGGAATAAAAGTAATTGAATAAACCAAAAACTAGGCAGCGACCTACATTCCCACACCTGAAAGGTGCAGTATTATCAGCGATGAGAGGCTTAGCTTCCAGGTTCGGA
>JADGDM010000077.1 GCA_016744905.1 Sulfurimonadaceae bacterium
TCGTAAGATATATGAACAATATTAGCACTTAACTCTTCAAGGAGTTCTGTGAGTTTTTTAAGTGAGCCAGGTTTATCTACAAGTGTAACGGTAAGTTTCATTTTTCGTGATGATTTAATTAAACCTTTTTCAATAATAACTGACAAAAGAGTTACATCAACATTTCCACCACTTAAAATAACGGCTACCTTTTTACCTTTAAGATGAGCAAGTTTGTTGTGCATTAGCGCTGCCACACCAACAGCCCCTGCTCCCTCAACTACCAATTTTTGTTTTTCCAAAAGAAACAACATAGCGCTGGCGATCTCTTCTTCATCAACCGTAATAAAACTATCAACATTCTCTAAAATATGCTCTAGCGTCACCTTTGATGTATCACGCACTGCAATACCATCAGCGATGGTACGAACACTTAGTGAATCAATAACTTTTTTCTGATCATAAGACTCTTTAAGGGCGGGTGCGCCACTGGCACTAACGCCAATAACTTCGATGTTTGGATTTAACTGTTTAATAACAGAAGCCATACCCGCAATCAGTCCCCCACCACCAACAGGAACAATAACCGCATCCAAATCATCTTTAGCATCTAATATATCTAGTGCTAAAGTTCCTTGACCTGCAATAACATTTGAGTTTTCAAAGGGGTGAACAAACACCAAAGAGTGTGTAGATGCATATTCATTCGCAAAGGCATAAGCTTCATCATAATTACTGCCATGAAGAATAACTTCAGCCCCATAATGTTTAACGCCATTAACCTTGGTTAAGGGTGTTGACTCAGGCATAACGATAATAGCCTTCATTTGAAAATGTTGTGCAGAAAGGGCTACCCCTTGTGCATGGTTTCCTGCACTCGCTGCAATAACACCACGGTCTTTTTCATCACTGCTTAAAGCGGCAATCATGTTAAAGGCACCACGAATTTTAAAGGCACCAGTAACTTGTAAGTTCTCTTTCTTTAGATAAATTTCAGCGCCACTAAGTTCACTCAAGTAAGGCGCATAAGAAAATGGTGTATTAACTACGATATCTTTAATACGCGTTCGAGCATCTATTACATGAGACAGTTCTATCATTACTGGCCTAATGCTTTATGATCAACCATAGAACATTGATTTTGTACCACTTGCATACCCGCTGCTTTAGCTTTTTCAGCTGCTGCGTTGTTAACGATATCTTTTTGTGCCCAAAAGACTTTAACATCACCACGCGCTATACATGCATCAGCTACGGCGTCAAGGACAGCAGGTTTTCTAAAAATATTTACCATATCAACTGGAAAAGGAATCTCTGCTAAAGAGCGATAAACTTTCTCACCAAGTATTGTCTCCTCTTTAGGATAAATAGGCACTATTTTATACCCTACACTTTGAAGATAGGCAGGTACAAAGTGACTTGCCTTTGAAGGATCAGGAGAGAGACCAATAACTGCGATAGTTTTAACGCTTTCAAAAATAGCTTTGACCTCTTCTTTGTTTGAATTTACCGTAGGGAATTCACATGCTTCCATAATATGTCCTTTTTAATATTTATTTATATTTTTATGATTATAACAGTTTCTTCATCAACGCAATATGATAACTCTCTTGATAGTTAATAAAATCAAAAAACTTAGAAAGCTTTTCATCATTAATATCACGTGAAAGTGCCTTACACATCTCTTTAGCGGCCTCTTCTTCTGCAATACCAGCTATAATAAATTTCTTTAAATCAGTGATTTTATAGGTCATCTCATGAAGCTCGCGAGGCAGTGTTAAGATACCCAAGTCTGCCATCATATTTGAAAATGACTTGAGATGAAACTGAGACTCATCTATAAGATCTTGATAAACATTAAATTGTAACAGATCATTGGTGCGCGCTTGCATCCAAGCATAAACCAATATCAGTTCATACTCTTTATAAGACTCTTCAAATAAAAATAGTGAAAATGCATCAATTTGTGCTTGAGAGAGATTGCCATAACATCGTTCAAGGTTAAAGGCTGTCACTTTTATATCTAAATCTTGCGTTTTTAAAATCTCTTCACAGTACTCAATAAGATAGTTTTCATCCGTAGTCACTCTTTCAAAAAGCTCTGTTTTCGCATAAGCCTTTTGCGTGCTTTTAATCTCAACAATAAGATTATGGATAATTTCATGTACACTCTCAAGTTTATTAAGAGAAAAGTTACGATCATAATTATAGTCTTGATTGTTCGCTAAAATATCAGATCCAATCCATTTTAAATGACGAAACTGTATCATCGCAAAATCATACAAATCTGATTTTATTTTTTCATTTGCAATAGCAAAAGAGCTATAAAGCACCTTTAACCAGAGTTCATGCTTGGCTTGATATAACTTAGACATCTTCTACCTCACAACTCTCTTGCATCTTAGTGACATGCATCTCTTCTTTGGCACCTGATTGGATATTTTGAATATTAATCAAAGAAGCAATAAAAGCTTCTAAAACCATGTTCGCACATATTTTCTGCTGAGGCGTTACCACACCCAGTTTTTCATCTATTTTTGCCAGTGCACTTTTAGCGTACTCAACAGTTTTTCCCTCTATCATTTGTGTAAACATAGAACCAATAACTACGGTATCTTGACAGCCATTGGTTGCAAAACGGCTCCGAATGAGTTGTTCATCTTTTACCTCGACATAAAAAACAACATACTCACCTGTCTTTTCATCAAGTCCTAAGCCTACTCCACTAGGACTTTCAAGCTTACCATAGTTCTGAGGGTTCATAATATGCTCTAAAACTTCAGGATTCATCCCATTAGGCATTACAACATCTTCTAACATGTAAATCCTTTTATTTTATATTTTTAAATTATACAATTTATAACTTTAAGACATATAACTAACTTTGGCCTTTAATGATTCATTTGCGCACAAGGCTGAGAAAAGTGATACCCTTGTGAGTACTCAATACCCAAAGTCTCAATCACAGTTTGTATAGAAGCATCTTCAACAAACTCGGCCACCAAATCAATTTGCATAGAATGCGCAAAATCAGAGATGGCTTTAACAATTTTAAAACTTTTTGGATTGGTATGTACATTTTTGATATATTTTCCATCTATCTTAATAAAATCAATATCAAGCTCATTAATACGTTCAAAATTAGAATACTCTACTCCAAAATCATCAATGGCCAATTGAAATCCTAACTCTTTAAGTTCTTTAAGTTGAATGATATTGTTGTTTGTTCCACCAGAGCTAATACCTTCTAATATCTCTAAGGTTACACGAGAAGAATCAAGCCCGTACTTATTCAAAGTTTCAAGCAGGTATGATTTAAGTTGTTTGCTTAAGAGATCTTCTTCAGTAATATTAATAGAAATCTCGATATTTTTATCTCTTTGACTTAAATAGCCCAAAGACTTATCAATCATAATTTTCGTAATTTCAAAAAGAAACCCACTGTTTTTAGCGATCTCAATAAAATAGTAAGGACTATAAATACGTCCTTTGACATTCAAGCGCGCCAGTGCTTCATATTTGGTAATTTGATGCGACTCATTATTACGAATACCTTGAAAATAAGGGATGATATGTGCCTCTTTTTGTAAAAATATTGCATCATAAAGGTAACTATTAAACTGAATAAATTCATTATTAACCTCATGTTCTTCATACATAACGTAGTCTTGAAAAGGCTCTTTTTTAGCACATTTTAACGCAATAGTAAGTTTACGTAAAAGATCATTTTCATTACCATGAACGACAGAAAAACTAAAACTCAGACGTATTGTTATGTTCTCTTTAGGAATATGCATATTAGAAAAAATAAAAGCCTCTTTAATGGCTTTTATATCTTCATTAATGTGCGTCGTTTTAAATAAAAACTCATCTGCATCAATACGATAAATTTTACGTTTTAGTTGTGATTCAAGACGCTTAGCAGTGATTTTTAAAACTTCATCACCCATACTATAGCCATATGTTTCATTAATCTGTGAAAAATTTTTGATATTTAGCATCACCACATCTTCATTAATATACTCCGCTTGATCATCTTCAAACTTCTCTTTGGTATAACTCTGAGTGAGGTTGTCCGTATATACCAAACGCATCTTCTGCTCTGTTTGGAATCTTACTTCATCATTTAGATCATCAATAAAGCGAAGGTTGTTCTGATACACTTTATAAACCAAATAAAGCATCATAAAAAATAAAATCACTATCAAAATTAAAATAAAATTTAAAATCAACTTCTGTTCAGCTAAACCATATTGATCTTCAGCAAAGACGAGAAAGTGTCCAATGACTTGATCTTTTTGATCTTTAATATCAACATTTACGACGTAATATCCATCAATATATTTATCCAGTTTAGGCATATGACGATAATGTTCCTGAGTGATAAACGATTCAACTCCATACGTTTCTAAAAGCGCCTTAACATTTTTATTGAGCGCTACTGTTGAGATGTTGTAACCATCTATAAATGTCTTAGAAAAAGGAAATTTTAATTGTGATGTGTATTTTTTCTCTATAATTACCGCAGAATTGATTCCATCAAGCGCAAGTTTTTCTGTAATGGAATTAAAGTGAGTAATCGTCTCGATAATGCCTAAAAAAGTATGATTCTCATCATATATAGGCATGATACCTTTAAAGGTGATATCAAATTTTCCCACGCTGATATTCATCGTCGGCTTTGGGTTTTTATATAAGGTGGCTAAATCTTCTCTTATCTCTAAAATATAATCACCAAGACTTTCATGTGTCCAAGAGAGATATCTATTATGACCCGTTGCATCAACAACATGAAGTGCAATATTTTTAAAGTCAGTATATTCATTTTCTAAAGGGAAGAAATGGGTAGTGTAAAGTTTCTCATACTCTTTGCTTTTCATCACTTTAATCAGATCTGGGTGTGAGGATAAGGCTTGTGCCATTTCAAAAGAGGTCACTCTTTTAAGTGCAATGAGTGTTTCAACCTCTTTAGCCAAGGTATGGGTATAGTTCAATTCACTTTTATGAACATAGCGCCCTTGCATAAAAAGGTAAAGTAAAATTAAGGCTAGAAAAGAGCTGGTAATAAAATAGATGAATGTAATATTTTTTTGAAACACCAAAATCCTTTCTAATTAAAGATACATTATACTCCTTATATTTTAAAGCTCTTAAAAGATATGACTAAAGTTGATGTATAAACCACTGTCTTCACTACTTTGTGCATAGTCAACCATAATGACGGTGGCTAAATTCCATGCGATACGCACCCCTGCTCCGTAATTGGTTTTTACATCTTTAAAACTACTCTCTTGGACTGAATCAAAAACCGATCCTGCGTCCATAAAAGGGACAAGCATAAAGTTAAATTCTTGTCCGGCTATTGCGGTGTCATAAACTTCAAAACGACTCTCGATGTTTGCTACAGTTTTAACATCTGCAACAAATCTATCTTGTTGATACCCGCGTAAGGTGCGTAGTCCGCCCAATCCATACTGATATTCATCAGCAAAACCCATCATGTTTTTTGCGTAAAATGGGGTTTCTCCTTGCTGTACAGAGTAAATCCATCTAAAGGCCAGTGTCATAAACGAAGCGCGCTCAAATGTAAGAAAGTTTTTAGTTGAGAAGGTGTATCGCTGATGTTCATAGTCACTACCCAATGCCTTAGAATAAAACTCTGCTGTGATATCGTGTGCGCTACCATTTTTAGGATTGGGGATATAATCACGTGAGTCATACACCAAGCTTATCTTCACACCATTATCAAAACCACCCTCATAACCAACAACCTCAGAAGCTTGATTGTCATCATAGAGTTTTGATTTTTCATTTTTTTTATCATCAAGTTGGGCATTTTGATAGGTAGTGATATTTGCGTGGGTGAGGTTTAACCCACCTGCAACACGCATCAAACCGCCAAAGAGATCATACTCAACATTTAACTCATATACAGGTAGTTCAATTATATAGCGGTTGTAGTAAGCACTACCAATATCTTTAAGATATTCATTTTGAGCACTCGCAGTATCAAATGTTTGTCCATCAGGCGTTGAAAGTGCTCCTAAAGAACTGGTATCTGTACCAAAGTAGCGCGCTTGGGTATTTTTTTCATAAACAAGTTGGGTGGTAATTTTAAATAATGTATCATGCACATAAGGGGCTTCATAACGGATCATATGTCTTGAAAAACCATTCGTTGTTTGAAAAAACTGAATAAAAGCCGTCTGTCTATAAGGAACATATTCAAATGTTGGATCATCTTTTGATCCATTATCGTACCAAAACATCCGCGCACCATACCCCAAGCCTTTGTTGGCATCATAGTTAATTAATGGGAGACCTGTAAAGTAACTGCCCTCCTCTTTTTTAGAAACAGACTCATCACTCATTTTAGTTTTATGTTCAAGATAAGTAGAGAGATCGTCTGCAGATAAAAGGCAAGTCAGTAGGGATAAAGATAGAAGTTTTTTCATGCTGTCTCGATTATAATATTATTGGTTATTATAATATCATAATCGGCTTTTATTCACCTAGTCTAGTTTGATTCTGAAGATGGCATCTTGAACAGAGTTACCCGTCTCCATGCTCTCGTTTCCATCAGTCCCTTCTTTAAAGTACTTAGCAAATGATTTTTCTATCTCTATACCAACCATATAAGGAAATGTTTTATCAGAAGAGACATTGATAAAGACATTATGTGAAGTGTTGTCTTCTACAAAGTCATAATAAATACCTTCTACGATATTTGATTTTAAATATTTTGTACCATATGCCGCTATACTTGGTTGTGAAATGTCTGTAATATTTTGATCTAATGCATATGTTTTAATGTCATAAAAAACTTCATTTTCAACCAATGTTCCACCATCAAAATTAAGTGTATCAACGCTCACTCCTGCGTAACTCCCATGATCCTCATAATAGTGTGCCAACTGTGTTGTAATAAGACTAACCTCTCCAATAACAGAAGCATTGTAATCAAAACTACTATAACTCAGACGTCTTTTAAAGACATAGTTTGAGACTTTCCAGCTTACATTGGCATCTTCTATCAGGTCAGTTTTAAAACTGACAATATCACCCAGTTCAGCTCCATTTTCAACCTGACCTGTAATAAACAGCGCACCATCATCAACAAAGGTATCGCCAATACCAAAAGAGCTCATTGGACTACCTATTTCCTCTAAAATAACAGGATAAAGCCAGTTTGTCTCTTCAATAGGTAGCCATTTTGAGATAAAGACTTGTGGATGCGAAAATATAGTCCAGTCAGAAAAAGAGCCCCACATCCCTCCAGTCGCATAGATAACCCCATCAACAATATCAATGTTATTAATCCATCTACTCGAACCATAAACACCTAGGTTACCTGTTTGAAGAGTGGCTCCACTACTTTGATTAAGTACATTCAATTCTAAATAATAGGCCGTTCCTATTCCATAGTCATAAAGACGTTGTGTTGTAAACATACTTCCCGTATAAACTTTTCCATTTTCACAAGTTACGGCACCGGTGGAGTCTGAACCTATAGCGCGCCCCAACATTCGTCCCCATTGTAAATTCAGCGCATCATCAATTGAGACTACAAAACCATCATAGCTATATCCTCGAACACTATCTGGATTATGGTTATTCTCAACAAAATTACCATTACTGGTTCCGACTAAAATATATTGATCTCCACAAGTAGCCACATTCAATAAGTTTTCTGAACCCTCAACCGAACCTAATATATTAAAGTGAGAAATGACAAAGGCTTCATTTTCTAAAGAGGTGTCTTCAAAATAGGCCTTGTTGTAGTTCAGTGCCCAAGTGTCAAAATCACCCAAAATATTTTGAGTAGGATAAACAGCATTGCTTGCATAACCAAAAAGGGAGATGTATTTGTCATTAACAATCATCTTCACACCTTGTTCTGAAATACCCTGTGTATTTTGTCCACCAAAACTTCTCAACATAACCAGAGAGTCATTGTTTTCATAAAACTTCGCCACAAAAAGATCAGTAGCACCAGTAGAGACGACACTTTGATTTTCAATACTCATAGACGTTGAAAACTGACCAAAAACGTAATAATACGCACCATCAAGTGCAATATCATAAATAATATCATCACCTGCACCACCAAGTACGATCACTTTTTCCATGTCACCATTTGGCGTTTGTTTATAAATAACCCCATCTTGTCCACCAAAATAAGAGCTGTTATTATCATTAGCAAAAAGTTTTATAGGCGCATTGGTTGCACCAACGGTGTAAATATATTTTGAAGAGATAGAAATGGCTTTTGATTGATTGCCAGCAATTGAACCAAACATAGTGGTAAAGTCATTCAGTTTAGCACTGACATCACCTGGATTGATTAAACCTGTAGGTGTAGTTTCATCGTCACTACAACCCATAAACCCCAAACTACCAAGCAAGGCAGTCGTTAAAATTAAAGTACTAGAAATTTTCATTGTATTAATCCTTAGTAAAGCATCTACACCTATTTTACTACTATTAAGATGTATTTAACTTAAAGGATTTTTTCTTGGCCTAAGCGGTAGAGTGCGAAGTCATACTTTATGGGGTCATTTTTATCAAAGGTTTTGAGTTTTTTTGTAAGTTCTATGACCGCTTCAAGATCACAGGTTTTACGTTTTAGTAGTTTTAGTCGGTGTGAGACATTAAAGGTGTGGGTGTCCAGCGGCATCAATAGATCTTTTTTATCCACCCTCTTCCACAGACCCATATCAAGGTTATCTTCTCTTACCATCCATCTTAAAAACATCATCCACCGCTTCAGCGCGCTGGCACCCTTAGTTTTATGAGAACTTTTACCGATAAGAAAATTAAAACCTTGACTTTCATAGTTTGTTTCTTCACGCATAGCGTTGATAACAGAGTAAACACCATCTACCACGCTGTGTTGACTCACGTATCCTCTTAAAAAGTGTTCTTCTAATGAATCCGCTTTTTTAAGATTTTTTAAAAGTATAAAGAATTCAGCAATATCTTCTGCATTTTGAAAACGATAATAATGTCCACTCAGCGCGCTGCGTATCGCCTCATCATCTTTTTCTAAAAGTGAAAAATCAAGAGAGTCTAAAAATTTAATAATCGCTTGTACATTCCCATAAGCAAAAAGTGCACAGATAAGTGCAATGTATTCGTCATTATGCCTTTGTGCAACTAAAAGAGGATCAGGTTTATCATAAGAGATTTCATCACTTAAGTCTCTTTTTAAAACTTCTTCGTCCAATCTATCTTTAATTTTACTCACAACTAGACCAGTAACTGATACAATTTTTTACGTTCACTTGATCCAGCGATGTTGAGTTGTTTACGGTACTTTGCAATGGTTCTACGCACCATTTTCACTTTAAACTTCTCAGTAATTGCTTCTAGTATTTTTACATCACTCAAAGGTTTATCATGAGGCTCATTTTTGACTAGGGCACTTAAAAAATCTTTAATAGTCGCATTTGATGTATCTTCATCAATGGCTGTGGTAAAAAACTCTTTCATAGCGAATACTCCACGCTCACAGGCAATGTATTTGTTGGCAATGGCACGCGATATCGTTGAAGGATTATGACCAAACTCATCTGCGAGTGTTTTAAGTGTTAGGGGTTTGATATTGTCCCCTATAAAAAAGTCATACTGATACTCAACAATCATCAAGCCAACCTTATAAAGCGTAGCGCGCCGCATATCTAAGGCATCCACCAAACCTTTCGCCTCTTTAATCTTCTGTTTAACATAATCATGTTCAACCGCATACTCTTTATCAATAGTAATATTTGGATAATACGCATCATTTATCTTCACTTCTATCTGTTCATCATCATTAAAAAAAATCATCAGATCAGGAATAACTTCAGCAGACTTTTCAAGATATTCAATGGCAGGAGGGTTATTAAACTTAGAGATACATTTCATGGCTTCACTGAAATTTTTGTCTTTACTAAAAGTGTGCATCGCATTAAGGTTTTCTATCATGGAGCGCGCTAGTGTATACGCCTCATCAGAGATTACTGCACTATCAAGTTGAAAGATAAAACTCTCTTTTAAGTCTACTGCACCGATACCTATAGGATCAAGATAAGAAAAACGTAGACGCGTTTTTTCAAACATATCAAACTCTAAATTATTGATCGCGCAAAAAGCTTCACTGTCTCCTTCATAATAACCATTTTCATCCAGATTTTCGATAACAAACTGAGCGATATCTTGGGAGATAGGGGTAGGAAAAAGTTTAGAACTTATCTGTTCATCTAAAACTTCGTAAAGAGATTTGGCTTGGATAGTAAGGGCTTCTATCTGTTCGGTTCTTGAGTTTGAGACATGTGAAGAAAATATCTTTTTTGGTATCTTTTTTTCAAAATTCTCTTCAAAACCAGAAGCCACTTCAATCAGAGGATTTGACTCAACAAAGGGCTCCATAGAGGACTGTAAATCCCCCAAAGAGGAGTGTAAAATAGGTAGCCAATTACGTAAGGTAGAGGAGAGTTTATTTTTTGATTCAACACTCGTCTTTGTACGTAAAGCCATCTCTCTTCCTTAGAACTTAAAGTTTTCGCCCAAGTAATGTTTACGCACATCACTATTTTGGCTTATCTCATCACTGGTTCCTGACGCTAAAAGCTCACCTGCTTTAATAACATAAGCACGATCACAAACTGCTAAAGTTTCACGAACATTATGATCCGTAATCAAAACCCCGATGTTATACTCAAGCAACTGCTTAATAACCGTCTGAATATCTAAAACAGCAATAGGGTCAACCCCAGCAAATGGTTCATCAAGAAGAAGAAATTTAGGACTGTTAATCAGTGCACGTGCAATCTCAGCGCGCCGACGTTCTCCTCCACTTAAACTGATTCCTTTTCTTTGACGAATGGGTTCGATATTAAACATCACTAAAAGTTCTTCGATACGCGCCCACTGTTTCTCTTCGTCTTTTATACTTACCTGTGCAGCAACCATAAGATTCTCTTCCACAGTGAGGTCCTTAAAGATAGAAGCCTCTTGAGGAAGATAACCTATCCCTCTTTGAGCGCGCTTATGTAAAGGCATGTCAGAGATATCGTCTCCATCAAAATAAACCTTACCGTCTGTTGCTTCAACCAGTCCACAAATCATATAAAAAGTAGTGGTTTTACCGGCTCCATTAGGACCAAGAAGTCCGACAACTTCTCCAGAGTTCACCTCTAAAGACATACCTCTTACAATACGGGTCTCTTTTATAGTTTTTATCAAGTTTTCTGCAACAAGTTTATGCATAGGCAACCTCATATTTTCTAATATCAACATCTAATTTTGATATATCAACCACCAAGGTATCAATACCTGCCGAGCGTAAAATAGAGATGAGTTTATCATCACCCCATTCTATAAGATGATAGCCCTCTTTCTCTATCTCTTCGAGTAGTCCCAGACTTAAAAAGTTATCCACACCATCATTATAAATATCATAATGATAGACTTTCTCACCATAACATTGCTGTATTGAAAATGTAGGAGAGGTTACTTCTTCTGTAATGTTAAGATGTTTTACAAAGGCTTTTGTTAGTGTCGTTTTTCCACTCGCTAAGTCTCCTCTTAAAATCACAACACCACCCTCTGGAAGGCGCTCGACTATATAACTTACTATAGAGTCCAATTCATTCTCTTTTAGGCTAAACTCTTTCACAGTTTTGAAGAAACTTCTACAATTTTTTTGAGTTTAGCAATCGCCTTACCATTAGCGATAGAATCACGTGCAATGTCTAAACCATCTTGGACATCACGTGCCTTACCATCAACGACCAAAGCGTGGGCTGTATTTAGAAGCACGATATCCCTTTGAGGATCTGTTGCTTTGCCACTAAGGACATTGGTAAATATTTCAGCATTTATCTTTGCGTCACCACCAAGGATAGCTTCAAAGGGTGCCTTTTTCAGACCAAACATCTCAGGATCAATCTCATACTCTAAAATATTGCCCTCATGCAAGCGCGCTACATAGCTGACGCCACTGATACTGATCTCATCCATTCCTTCTGCGGCTGAAACAACCATAGAGTTTTGAGAGCCATTTAATTTTAAAGCTTCTGCTATTTTTCCAACAAAACTTTTATCAAAAACACCCAATAGAAATTTATCAACACCTGCTGGATTGGTTAGTGGGCCCAAAACATTAAAAACAGTTTTTTCCGAAATACTTTTACGCACCGGCATAATAAAACGCATGGCTGGATGATGGTTTTGTGCAAACATAAAAGTGAAGCCTGTCTCTTCAAGCAAGCGCGCTGAACTCTCTAAAGAGAGATCAAGACGAATACCAAGAAGTTCTAATACATCTGCACTTCCTGATTTAGACGTGATAGAACGGTTACCATGCTTGGCCACATAGGCATCACAAGAGGCCAGAAGTATAGAAGAAGTTGATG
>JADGDM010000078.1 GCA_016744905.1 Sulfurimonadaceae bacterium
CCAAGACGCATCAACGTCCCTTTACCAAAGGCTTTGTCAATCTGTTTAAGTGCTAGGTCAAGTGATTTTTGTTTATTTGCGTCCATAATATTTCCTGTATATTTTAATTTCTGTCAAATTATATTTCATTTTGACATATTTTTTATATATATTGCTATATGCAATATAAATTGATAAATCTGGTGGAAGTTTAGCGATTTTAGATTAAATCTAGAGGTGAAGTTTGAAGTAGAAGAGATGATAAGAGCAGTAAGGTATTACTGCTCTTATAAAAGTATAATTAATTAACTGTCGTTGTGTTGTTGTCAACCGTAACATCTTCTGCAAGACCTACGCTTACAGCAACTGCGGTTACTTTATCTTGAACTGCATTAATAGTGTCATTCAAGTTAAAATTAACAAGATCGTATACATTAATTGACGCCGTATATGTATAAAGAATTCTTGTCTCATCCGTTGTTAAAGGTGCATCATCTACCTGTGTCCAAACTAAACTTGTATTATCCGTTAAATACTCAGAAGCATTATCATAATCAGATACTATGAATAGTGATACCGATCCTGTTTCAAAATCTAAACCATAATCATCATAATTTGATTCAGTATAGATAAATGGTAATTTTAACCAGTCAAGTTGTGTCATCCAGTTTGGAATATACGCCAAAGACTCATTGTTGTCTAAATTTACTTGGAAGTAAGGATAGATATACTCTGAACTAAAGTTGCTATCACTAAACTCAGCTAACCATTGAGAATCAATACCTTCTGCATACGTAACTACTCTGTCTTTTGTTTCAGTATATACATAAGAAACATTAAGATCAAAGAATGATGGAAGTGTCACTTCAGCAACACCTGCATTACTTAAGTCATCATTTAACTCAGCATTAAATGTTGTACGGAAACTAACCTCTGCCGCAGTATAGGCAGCAACAACTTGTACATTTAACTCAGCAAAGATATCTGCACTCTCATTACCATCAATATATTGAGACCATCCAGTATCCCATAAATCACCGAGACTTACATTGTCATAAGCATCATAAAGTGCTGTAATTAATGTATCTACCCATGGTTCTTGAGGATCAAACAGACCACGAAGTTCTGTTTCATCTTCTACTGGATTTAACCAACCTTCGATTAAGTTATACGCCAATGACCCTGCTTCACCAAGAATACTATAACCATTTTGTTCAGCCCAATAGTAACCTGCACCCATAAATGATTTTCCGTATGGAACATATTTATCAGTTGGTACTAAACCTGCAAAACCTGCAAATGATTTAGTATACGCAGTTAGACCATAACCTGGAGCTAAAGTCTCACCATTTTCATTAGTGCTACCATAGATACCTGCGTACATACCACCCGCAATAGCGATGATATTGTTATAAGACTGATTAACATCCGTTGCCTCAGCGGCATCTTCAACTGGATTTTGACCCATAAAGAAAAGATCCATATAGGCAGTACGAGTAGTATCTTGATCTAATTGATCCATTGCATCAACAAAAGATTCAGTTGATGCTGGCATTTTAAATAGTGCGTAGAAGAATTTTTCATTGATTAATTCATTGGCATCACCACGAGCAGTTGAGCCTGAGTTAAACATCAAACTTGGAAAACGTGCATTTTGACCTTGAGCAACTGATGAAGTATCTGGAATGACAAAGTATGTTGTTGCATACATAGCCATCATTGTTCCCATAGTCGTTGTTGTATACTCTTCGTGACCTAGTGTGCCTGCTTTGTAAGCATCTGAAGAGATAATCATAGCATCTGCTAAAGCGTCATACATATTTGCATCTATATAAGTAAATAAGAAGTGTGCCATTTTTGGACGCTTTAAAGCCAATTCCATAAATTTTTCACCAAATTCGATATTTCCAGCGTCACGTAACATAGGCGCCATTTTATTAGCCAGATCCCAGTTGTCTTCCATAACTGTAATCATAATATTTGTCATCGTGTCTGAACCGATAGCCATATCAAGCATAGTATTGGTTATACCATCACTCTCAAGCATAATCTTAAATGCAGAAGCTGTTAAATCTGTAATCAAGTCAATCTCAACAATATTCTCAATGCCTCTTTTAATTTCATCACCAATATTCTCAACCAATTCACCATCAAGAAGTGGTTCGATTACATCCTCTTTTATTGGATCAAGTACTTTTTCATTAATTGGATCAAAAATCTCTTCTTGAACTTTTTCAGCAACTGGGTCAATAATTTTTTCTTTAACTGGATCAACAATTTCATCATCAATTTTATCAACTATTGGTTCGATTATTTTCTCTTCAATAGGATCAATTATTTCATCATCAATCTTTTTAACAACAGGCTTAATGATCTTATCATTGATTGGATCAACCACTTTTTTAACTGTTTTCTTTACTTTATCAAAAAGTGAACCAAAACCTCTAAGAGCTGGTGCACTTGAGTCCCCATACGTATCATCTGCATCTAAATACGCAGCAATAATCATTGCATTTTGCTCTTCTGCCGTTAATGCATTCCATGCTTCTAAATCACTTGCATCCATATATCTTGTAATCGTCGCACGTGCGTCAACAACAATAGGAAATGCTTTTTTATCAGAAAAATTTTCAAGAGCCAATGTTAAAAATACATCTGCTGATTCAACATTACTACTTTTTGCTTGAGCGCGCAAAAGAGTATTTGAAGTTGAACGAAGAGAACTTTGCGCTGTTGCAGTCGCTTCTGCCAAAGCTGCCTCTTGATCTACAGTGGTTGGAGTAACCGCCGTTTCACCATCATTACTATCACCACATCCTGTAAATAGAATCATTGCTAATGCTGTTGAACCTAATAGAGTCGAATATTTTTTCATATTAATCCTTCATGATTTTTTCATTTTCTGTAGTATAAGAAAAAGTATCACATTTTTCTCACACTGATATTAGTTTTATTTATAAGTATTTTGATGTGTTACTAATTTTCACAGAAAAAAATTATTTCATATTTAGAGCGCACTTTACTATTTTTAGTAACTTTTAGCTAAAATCACTCCTATACTATATAGCCACTAGGAAAACCTTTGAAAAAAATGATGATTGCCCATTCCCCTGACGCTGATGATATCTTTATGTACTACGCTATTAAGTTTGGTTGGGTGAGTAATGATGAAGTAGCTTATGACAATATCGCTCTTGATATTGAGACCTTAAATGTTGAAGCACTCAAAGGAACTTATGATATTTCAGCCATTAGTTTTGCTCTTCTTCCGCACATCAAAGATGACTATGCACCGCTAAGAACTGCTGTCAGTTTTGGTGAGGGTTATGGACCTAAGTTGGTTAAACGTAAAGGCGAAAAGCTCAAACGTAACTTTAAAGTTGCCCTCAGTGGTAAGTACACTACGAATGCCATGTTGTTTCGTATCGCCTATCCTGATGCACGGGTTACCTATATGAATTTTCTTGAGATCGAAGATGCGGTAAGAGAAGGTAAAGTTCACGCTGGTGTATTGATCCACGAGAGTATCTTAACCTACTCAAATGAGTTAGAAACTGAGAGAGAGATGTGGGATATCTGGCAAGACTTAGCCGGTAAAGATCTCCCTCTACCACTGGGTGGAATGGCGATCCGTCGCTCTCTTCCTATTACCTCAGCGATCAAACATGAAGCAGTTCTAACCAAAGCCGTTGAAGTGGCGCGTGAGCGTAAAGTTGAACTTTGTGAAAGACTTGTTGAAGAAAAACTGGTCCGTATTGAAGGGGCAACCTTAGACAAATACCTTGAGCTTTACGCCAATGATGAATCAGTTACACTTAGTCCTTTACAAATTAAAGCCATCAACAAGCTCTACGAAATTGGATTTAAAAATGGATTTTATGAGCAGCTAATTGATATTAATGATTATCTAATCCCAATTGAATATAGTGAGCTTAGAGGCGAGTAATGGAATCCCAACTTGTTGCACTTGGTGTTGAAACTTTTAAGATTGCACTTCTACTGGCACTCCCTGGTCTATTAACAGGTATGTTGCTGGGACTTGCTGTGAGTATCTTTCAAGCCACCACCCAAATCAATGAGATGACACTTTCGTTTATTCCAAAAATTATTGGTGTTGTTGTGGTTATTATTTTAACCATGCCTTGGATGCTTAATGCCATGAAAGATTACGCCATCAAAGTCTTTAATATGATCCCCACCTTCGTTCAATAATGGCCTATAAAACTTTCGATTTCTCCAAATTCAGCTCTATTCGTGTGGGTCCCATTGCTGAAGTTTTTATGATAGAAGACTTTGATTACCCTCAAAATCACACCCTTATTGGTGGTGCCAACAACCTTTTGATCGGGCCCAATCATCCACCCCTTATGAAACTCTCTAAAAAATTTGACACCATTAAAATAGAAAACAATCAACTCATCATCGGGGCTTCTACGCCTGGTGGGAAAGTGGTCTCCTTTTGTAAAAAAAACAATATCGCCAACTTTGAGTTTATGGCACATCTACCTGGAACTGTTGGTGGCATGATAGAGATGAATGCGGGTCTTAAAGAGTATGAAATTTTTAACCATCTCATCTCATGTCGTTTTAAAGATGGGGTAAAGCTTAAAAAAGAGATCAAGCATGGCTACCGCTTTACGGATATAGATGATGTAGTTTTCGAAGCTACTTTTGAAATTCAAGAGGGTTTTAAAGAAGAGAATATCGAGATGTTTAAAAAGATGCGCGCCAACCAACCTTCAAATTTTAGTGCAGGGAGTTTTTTTAAAAACCCCCAAGGTGACTACGCAGGTCGACTCATAGAAGCCGTTGGCCTTAAAGGACACCGCATAGGAGATATGGCATGGAGTGAACAACACTCAAACTTCCTTATCAACTTTGGTGAGGGAACCTTTGAAGAGGCCATGGAGTTAGTAGAATTGGCACACTTAAGAGTTCAAAAAACGTTTAGCATTAGTTTAGAAAATGAAGTTATAGTACTAAACACTTAGGAGAATATAAATGTTACGCCTACTAATGATAGAAGATGATATCAAAATCGCAGAACTTCTATCTCAATTTTTGGAACAAAACGAGTATGAGGTGACCCATGTTATCAAACCCTCTATCGCACTTGAAACACTTGATAATCATAGCTTTGATATTATCATCTTAGATTTGACACTGCCTGAGATGGATGGTCTGATTCTTTGTAAAAAACTCAAGATGAAGTACAATATCCCTATCATCATCTCCTCAGCGCACTCAGATATTAGCGATAAGCTACAAGCCCTTGATGAAGGTGCGGATGATTATCTTCCTAAGCCTTATGATCCCCGTGAACTCCTAGCGCGCATCAAAAACGTTCTACGTCGTCATGGAGTGATCAAAGAGACACTTTCTAATCCTTTTACTATTAACGAAACATCGACACAGATCTCTTTAAATGATGAAGTTTTAGATCTTACACGTGCTGAGTATCAGATTCTCAAACTCTTTTTAGACAATGTTTCTCAAACCATAGAGCGTTCAGATTTGGCCAACAGCATCGACTCACACCGTTTTGATAGTGGCGTAGAGAGTATCAATGTTCTTATAGGCAGACTTCGTAAAAAGATAGAGAAGGACTCTTCAAAGCCCGTCTATCTTAAAACTGTTCGTGGAATCGGCTACCGTTTTGACCTTGTTTAGTAACTCTTCTATCACCAATACCGTTCGAGGTATGGGTTTTCTCAGCGCGCTACTGCTCATCCTCATCGCTTTTTTAGCCACAAGTTACGCACTCTATTTTGATAGAAAAATGGCGGTGAAGACAAGCATCATGCTTTATGATAGACTTGAACAGTCTCCACGTTGTGACGCCTCTATGATGGAGTATCTTAAAACCTACTCACTTAAACGTCTTGAAGAGCCTGAGGCCATGAAAATCTTTGAAAAAGCCAAACCAGTCATCGAGGATAAAGATATCCGTGATACTTTTCAATCAGGGAATATCCAAGTTTATATGTATGATGATTACTACTATTATGGTTATATGGCTGGTGGTGGCATGTACTACTTTAAAAGTGTTGATAAGATGAAACCGTATTGGCTTTATATCTCAGCACTTATCTTTGGTATGTTTGTTCTACTCTATTTTCTTAACCGATTTGTAACACGCTCCATCACCCCACTAAAAACACTGCATGAAAAGATAGAGAGTTTTGCCAAGGGTGAAAATGTTGAAGCTATACATATAAAAGGAAATGATGAAGTCGCTACCGTCGCCAACGCCTTTAATGACGCTGCACAATCCATCAGTGATCTTCAACGCTCACGTATCCTTTTTATGCGTAACATTATGCATGAGCTAAAAACTCCTATCATGCAAGGTAAGTTGATGGCGTATATGATGGAGACCTCGTGTGGAGATAAAGATAAACTTCTCTCAACCTTTGAACGTATGGAAGCACAACTCACCGACCTTGCCAATGTCGAAGCCATGACATCCAACACCACCACTATCGATGCCAAACGCTATGCGCTGATTGATATTTTTGAAAATGTCTGTGATATCTTAGATCTTGATGAACGAAATATCAAGCACAACATCAACAACGAGAGTGTTAATGTTGACTTTAACCTCTTCTCCACAGCACTCAAAAACTTAATAGACAACGCCTTTAAATATGCCAGTGCGCTACCCATTGAGCTACGAATAGAGGGCAAAGATATCTTAATTATTAATGAGGGTAACCCCTTAGATAGTGATATTGAAAACTATCTCACCCCCTTTTCACGTGATAAAAGTGCCGTTGGAACAGAAGGTTTTGGTCTGGGTCTCTACATCACCAAAGAGATTTTAAAACGTCATCATAGTGACTTAGAGTACAAATATCTCATGGAATCTCACTGTTTTCGATTAAAAAGCGTTTGTTTATAAAACGTTAATGTAAAGTTCATGGAGCGTTTATAGCACTATCTTATACTTCTTCAAATCAAAAAACATTTGGAGAAATACAATGACAAATTCAATCAAAAATATCACACGTTCGGCTATCGCAGCTTCACTACTTTTAAGCTCATCTTTAATGGCGCAGGAGATCGATGTTAAAATCACGAACCTTACTAAAGGGATCTACTTCACACCATTAATGGTTGCAGCGCACAATGCAGACTCTAAAACATACATGGCAGGTCAAGCAGCTTCTACAAACTTACAAGCTATGGCAGAAGGTGGTGACATCTCAGGTCTGGTTGCAGACATCGAAAATGCAGGTGGGGTAACCGTTTCTAACCCAGTTGGTGCAGACGCAGGTAACCTTTTAGTTCCAGGGGCGAGTACAACAACGACACTTATCACAGCAGATGAAGACAATAACAACTACCTTACTATCACAGCAATGATGTTACCAACCAATGATGGTTTTGTCGCACTTAATGGTGTTATGATTCCTAAAATTGCAGGAACTTATAAATATGTTCTTAATGCACATGACGCAGGAACTGAAGCCAATACGGAGATTACAACGGATATTCCAGCGCTTGCAACGGGTACAGGGGCTACGGGTGTGGCAACTTCTGCTGAAGGTTATGTTCATATTCACCGTGGAACCTTAGGCGATTCAAGTGCAACTGCAGGGGCGAGTGATTTAGATTCTTCAATGCACAGATGGTTAAACCCAGTTGCTAGTGTAATCATTACAGTGAAGTAAGGGAGAGTTTATGCGTAAATTATCAAAATCATTAACAGCCCTAGCACTGGGTACAGCGGTACTTTTTACAGGATGTGATGACACTATGGATCCTGAAAATCCAGGTAATGGAACACCAGATGTGAACACAACAAAACTTTTTGAAGTGAGTGTTGTCAATCTAACAGCCGGTCAACCTTTCTCACCAGTCACGGTTTTAGCACATGACAGTGCCTACAAAATGTTTGCAATGGGTGCGGCTGCAAGTAGCGCACTTGAAACAATGGCAGAAGGCGGTGACAACAGCGCACTACTAGGAACAGTCATGCATTCAACGGCGGGAGAGGGTGTTTTAACACCCGGTTCTACTGAAAAACTAAGTATCGCACTTGATGATGCAAAACAACTGACTATCACTGGTATGTTGGTGCAAACCAATGATACTTTCTTAGCCTATCAAGGGATTGATATCTCGAACTTAAAGTTAAATGGTGTTTGGAAAAGCGAAGTTCGTGCTTATGATGCAGGCACTGAAAAAAACACAGAGAGCGCGTCAACGGTACCTGCTCAAGGTGGTGAGGGATATAACGTAGCGCGTGATGATGCAGCAAATTTTGTAAGTATCTCAAGTGGTGTTGTCACTCAAGCTGATGGTCTTTCAACTTCAGCACTCTCAGAACTGCAACGTTTTGATAACGGTGTCGCTTTTGTAAAAATCACAAGGCTACAATAATTAATAAAATAAGCAAAGCTCATTTTATTAGCAGGGACTCTCGTCCCTACAACCCCCTAAAGCTAAAAGCATAGCTTTTAGAAACACATAGAGTTTTGTAGATCTCTTCAAAATCTACACTTCTTTTACCACCTTCCCTTTTTTTTCATATCAACAATAAAATAGATACCTAAACCTGTAGCAATAAAACCTCCGACAAGCAGTGTTAAAATCGTTGCCATTATTGCTCCGTTTTAAAGTTATAGTTGGCACGTAATAAAAAGCGCTTATAGCCAGAACTTGCTACGGCGACATTGAATTGATCATCAAGCATCGCGTAACTTAACTCTAAATCCCAATCATCTCTTGCATAACTCAAAACGATATCATGCTCTTTAATATCCACGGTGTCATTCACAAAAGATCCATACGCATAATGAAAACTCAAAACATCCAGCAGTGCATAATCAAAACCCAATACATACGCTTGTACATCATTCACCCCACCTATAGTCATCTCTTCCATCGACGTAAAATAAGGGCCACCACCATAACCCAAGGTGATACTTTTATCATCTTTACTGTCCACCACATTAAAAGCAGCAGATAAGTTAGCACCAAGGTATCCAAGATTAATCATGGCACCATAAGCACCCCCATCTGTTCCTGAATCTTCTAACTCTTTATACAAACCAATTTGTATCCCACTCTCAATACTTAAACCACTTTTATACTCTGTCGCATACACTGCATCAGTATAAGAGATACGAGAGTAGCCATCTAAATTATAAACCCATAACTGCAATTCTAAATTTTCAATACTCTCATTCATTACACCGGCTAAGGCGATACCACTGTTTGCCAGCCCTAAAATACTTTTATATTGTGAAATATCTGGACCCGAATCATAGCCTGCCCAACGCGTAATATAACCGCCAACAAAAATAAAATCTTCTACTCCCCCATAACCCGCCATAATGGCCTCAAAGGTATTGGGTAACATTCGCACATCATCTCTATCATTTAAAGGGGTGTCAATTTTTTGACGCCCTACTCTTACATCAAAATGTTTCCGCTCATACTCAACGTAAGCTTCACCCAGATAGACCAAAGACTCGCCATTAGGGCCTAAAATATCCGTATTATTTTCACCTGTAGAAGTTTCACCGGTCAGTGGTGTTATTTTTTGAGAGATAAAACTTGAGACAGCTAAGGTGGTGTTATAAAGTTGCGCTGTTTCATACTTCAACTGTCCACCAAGCGCCGTTGAATAAGTATCAATTGAAATATCATTATCTTGTTGAACATTGACTAAACGAATTTGACCCTCTACCTTACCTTGCGAAAAGGCATCTGATATTGTTGTTACCTCTTTGCAGTGATGCAGTTCACATAAAGATTTATCTTTACAGCGGTAGTCATTCAGTGCGTACAGTGGTGAAATACCAACAACGCCAATCAATACGGGTATAATAATTTTCATATTTGTCCTATAACTCTTATTTGTCCTAAAATTGTAGCATATTATATTGATAGTCAGTATCATAAATCCATTATTTATCAAAAAAAGTAACCTTAATGAAAAATCTTCCTGTTTATAATGTTGTTCCTCAAATACGTAGCGCGCTGTCCTCCAACAACCGATTAGTACTGCAAGCACCCACAGGAGCTGGTAAAACAACTGCTGTTCCCCTGGCTTTACTAGGAGAATCTTGGTTAGAAGATAAAAAAATCCTCATTTTGGAGCCTCGTAGACTGGCAACCAAAAATGCCGCAAAAAGAATGGCACAGATGTTGGGTGAAGATTTGGGTGAGCGCATTGGATATATGATCCGTGATGAAAAGATTTTGAGTAAAAAAACAAAAATCATCGTTGTCACCGAGGGGATACTCACACGTATGCTTCAAGATGACATGGCACTTGAAGATTACGGGCTGATCATCTTTGATGAGTTTCATGAACGTAACCTCCACTCAGACCTAACACTCGCGCTCTCGCTACAGGCACAAGAACTTCTACGTGAAGACCTGCGACTCTTGGTGATGTCAGCCACACTCAATACCAAAGCGATCTCTACCCTTATGTTTGACGCACCCATCATCATTAGTGAGGGACGAAGCTATCCAGTGAGCGAGCATTACCTTGAACAACGCACCCCACATCCCACACCCAAGACACTTATCTCTTTAATGAGTAAGATGATTCACGAGATCATATTAAAAGAGTCTGGCAGTCTTTTGGTTTTTTTACCCGGGGTCAAAGAGATCAAACAGCTTGAAGCCAAACTCAGAGAAACACTTAAAAACTCAGAGATCATCATCGCTCCTTTATATGGAAACTTAGATAAAAAAGAGCAAGACCGTGCGATTATGCCCACTAAAAATGGGGCACGTAAAATCGTAATCAGTACCAATATCGCAGAAAGCAGTCTTAATATAGAAGGCATTACAGTGGTAATTGATTCAGGTTTGCAGCGCGTTGTACATTTTGACCCACTCTCAGGAATGAATAAAATGCAAACTGTATTTATCTCTACTGATTCTGCCACTCAGCGCGCTGGGCGTGCAGGACGTTTTGAAAAGGGAAGCTGTTACCATCTTTGGCATCAACATAAAACACTGCAAAAACACTCCGACGCAGAGATACTCAGCAGTGATTTAAGCCCTATGATGTTAGAGCTGGCGCGCTGGGGTATAGAAGATGTTAAAGAGTTGCAGTGGCTAGACCTTCCACCAAGTGGCGCGCTGAGTTCCGCTAACAGCTTGCTAACAGAACTAAGCGCCTTAGAAAATGGCAAAATCACCACTCATGGGGAATTAATGCTAAAGCTCTCCGTGCATCCAAGACTCGCCCATATGATCATCCGCGCACAAAAACTGGGACTGGGACAAGAGGCTGTTTTACTCTCTGCCTTACTTGAAGAGAAAGATATCTTTAGAGGCAGTGCCAAATCCAGCGCTGACTTGGAACCTCGTTTTATTGCGCTTGAAAAACAGCAGCGCGCTGAGTATATTGATCATGCAGTTTTAATACAAGCAGGTAAAACAGCGCAAAAACTGAGAAAAAAGCTCAAACTTCCAGAGCGTCCTAAAAACCTGAATCACACCAAATTGGGACTTCTTTTAGCCTTTGCCTATCCCGATAGAGTTGCGCAGTGTCGTGATCTTAAACATAATCGTTATCTCTTAAGTCATGGAAAAGGGGCACAACTGCATCTTGATGACGCTTTGATGCGAGAGCCTTACCTTGTTATCAGCAATCTTGACGCAGGAAAAATTGATGCACAGATCTATAGCGCACTACGACTTGATGAAGAGGATATTTATACACATTTTTCTCACCAGATCGTCAAAGAGAGAGTGACCACGTTTAACTTTGAAGCCCAAAGAGTGGAAGCCAGAGAGATCTCTAAGTTTGGAAACATTATTCTTGAAGAGAAGATCATTGCCCATCCCAACGAAGAAGATACTAAGCGCGCACTCATACACGCTGTAAAGATAAAAGGTCTGAGCACACTCTCTTGGAGCAAAGAGGCCAGCGCGCTACGAGATCGCATCACTTTTTTAAATCACCATAAAAAAGAGACCCCTTCCCTTGGCTCACTCATCCCAGAACTTCCAGACCTGAGTGAAGCTTGGTTACTAGAGAATCTCTCGCTTTGGTTAGAAGCACATTTAGTGGGCATTAAAAACTTTAAAGGTTTGCAAAAACTGGATACCCACAGTATGTTGTTGGGTCTACTGTCATGGGAAGAGCAACAAAGTGTCAACACTCTAGCACCTTCAAAACTCAAAGTGCCCAGTGGTTCAACCATCTATCTCAACTATCAAGATCCCTGTGCGCCAAGCTTAGAGGTACGACTGCAAGAACTTTTTGGGATGAGTGAGACACCCAAACTTATCTCAAATCAGTTTCCCCTCACCATCATCT